>NZ_QMEB01000081.1:15535-22984 GCF_012912135.1 Brasilonema bromeliae SPC951
ACAAAGAACAGTTACACCTGAAACGACACCACCAGAACCCGAACCTTTGCCAACAGTAGTTGCACCAAAACCTAAACCACTCGCACTCAAACTGCGACAAAGAACAGTTACACCTGAGACGATACCACCAGAACCATTACCATCACCTACAGCAGTTGCACCTACCACCAAACCACTTGCACTCAAACTGCGACAAAGAACAGTTACACCTGAAACGACACCACCAGAACCCGAACCTTTGCCAACAACAGTTGCACCAAAACCTAAACCACTCGCACTCAAACCCCGGCAAACACTTGTTACCCCTGAAACAACACAACCAGTACCATTACCATCCCCAACAGCAGTTGCACCCACCAGCAAACCATTAGCACTCAAACCCCAGCAAACAGTTGTTACACCTGAAACAACACAACCAGTACCTTTAACTCGTCGGGAAAATAGCAGTCGGCTTGCGACAAAATCCTCTCCTGAACAGTTCGAGAATAGGACTAACTCGCTAGTGTCCCCAGAAACACAGCGTATAGCACCATCGCGTTCTCAAAGTCAGTCAACAACATCACCACGAAAACTGTCTCGATCTCAAGCATCTTCAAAATCAGGTGGCGCAAGCAGTTTGGGTGGTCCAATGAGTTTATCTAGTCGTGATTTTGGAAGCAATAATTTGGCAGCCCTGCCCAATTCCAACCGCCTCAATCAAGGGACACAAGGTATTGATGCTCGTCAAGATGTAGACATGAGCGCTTACCTGCAACAATTACAAGAGCAAGTGAAGCAGCAGTGGATACCCGGACTCACCCAATCTTCCCAACAGACAGTACTTAGCTTTATCGTAAGCCGAGCAGGTTTAGTCAGCAATCTCCAGGTTGTACAAAGTTCTGGATTAACCATGACTGATGAAGCAGCACTGAATGCTGTGAACCGAGCAGTACCTTTTGCTCCTTTTCCCACAGAATATCCACAAGACTATATCAAGATTCAATTTACATTTAATATCAACGTCTATGGGCAGCTAGAGTTATGGAGCGATCAATAACGTAGCTCACCAAAGCTGCTGAAACAGGTTTTTAGCTGCCTGGAACTTTTCTGTTTGGATTGTGTCATCATATTTATGTAGTTTCTGTGAGTGTCGAGCACATACAGTCATGAGACGCTTGCTGACAGCCTTATTCGTAATCATGAGCACAAATGTTGTGACTCATCCTGCCTTAGCCAACGAAGAAAATGTTTCTCCTGTCATAACTAACCAGGGTCAGGCTGCAGCTCTTGTGACTCAACCAGTTACGATTAATAGTGGAACAGTTAGTGTCACAGACCACACCAACAATCTCAGAAAAGTTTCTGACTCAATCGGGGTAGTACGTGAGTCACAATGCAAAAAGATTAACCCGCTTGAGCTGATCAAATCTCCTGGCAATACCCTCAAACAATGTTTAGAGGAAACAAATAAACAAGCTGATCAAATCAACCAAACTTCTCAACCTGCAGAGCAGTTTGAGTACTTCAAGGTTCCAAAACTCGAATCTGGTGTTAATGTCACAGTGACTAAGTTTTAAGAGCGTGTTAGCAGAGCATCGATTTTTTGCAAGCAAAGAATAATACCAGTTAATCTTATCGTAAAAATGTGATTGGTATAATTTATGCAGATATTTTGGGAGTTGCAAATGTGGCTTGGGTAGCAGGCGATCGCTTACAAGGTGGAAAATACACCATTGAAAGAGAGTTGGGAAGGGGACGCTTTGGCATCACTTATTTAGTCAAAAATAGTAACAGCGATCGCCTAGTCGTTAAAACCTTAAATGATGACCTGCTCAGACCCCTTACCCAGCAGGAGCGCGAAAGGTTAGAGACGATGTATTTGCAGGAGGCATTAAAACTACAAAAGTGTAAGCATAAGCATATTGTACAGGTTACAGAAGTTTTTAAGGAAGGAGAGCATTCGTGTCTAGTAATGGAGTATGTGGACGGGGACAGTTTGGCTGACCTCCGTCCACCAATACTTTCGGAAGCAGACGCACTACGTTACATTCAGCAAATTGGGGAAGCGCTGATAGTTGTACATCAAAATGAACTGATTCATCGGGATGTGCATCCGGGAAATATCTTGTTGCGGAACCGAGAAGGGCAGTTAGAAGCCGTGTTAATCGATTTTGGTCTAGCTTTAGATTTTGACCATATTTTAACCACAAGCCGAACCAAGGAAACTTCTGATGGATTTACGCCCCCTGAGCTTTACACTAAACGTACTATAGCTCGTGCGTATAGCGATATTTATTCACTGGCAGCTACGCTCTATAAACTTCTAACGGGGAGAACACCTGTCAATGCGGTAAAGCGCAAAGTGGATGGTGAGCATTTAGTGTCTCCAAAAGAATTCAATCCTCAGATTAGCGATCGCGTTAACGGAGCAATTTTAACAGGGATGAAGCTAGATCACAAGGAGCGATCGCAATCAATGCGAGAATGGCTCGATTCTTTAGGGTTAAGTGGAGAAACTCCCCAGCCTGTATCAACTGTACTCCCTAACCCTAACCCAAATCGGGAGAAAAAAATCAATTGGACACTTGTTATAGCTGCGATCGCCGCGATTGGAGCCTTACTCTCAGGCATTGCTGCTTTAATTCCTATTCTCAAACAATCTCCGTCTCCTAGCCCATCGTCACTGTCTCCCAGTCCGTCATCTACCAAAACTCCGTAGAATTAGCTAAACTTTCATCAGGGTGCTGGCATTAAAGTAATTTTTTAAGTATTTTTTCAGACTTAGAGGTGTTCATGCCTTGGACAGCAGGACAACGCTTGCAAGGTGGCAAATATGTAATTGGGGAAGTCCTGGGGCAGGGGGGATTCGGGATTACTTATAAAGCATTGCATGTTGAGTTAAACCAGACAGTTGTTATTAAAACACCCAATGAACATCTCAGGCATGATCCTGAGTATGACAAGTACATAGACCGGTTTATCAAAGAAGGGCAGATACTAGCACGATTATCTGAAGAACCCCATCCTCACATTGTTAGAGTGATTGACCTGTTTAAGGAAGGTGCAATCCACTGCTTGGTGATGGATTTTGTACCGGGAGAAAATTTATTTGAGGCAGTCAGACGCAGGGGAGCGTTACCAGAAGCTGAGATTGTCCCCTGTATTCGCCAAATCGGAGAAGCCCTGATGATGGTGCATCAGGCAGGGCTAGTACACCGAGATGCTCACCCCGGAAACATCATGCTGCGGAACAATGGCAAAGCAGTTCTGATTGACTTTGGTATCGCTAAAGAACTTCTACCTAAAACTTTGAGTTCAACAGGTAATGCGGGTAATCATGGATTTGCGCCCTATGAGCAGATCACTAGGGGCAGTCGGGAGCCAACGGTTGATATTTATTGTCTGGCTGCGACACTTTATTATGCGGTGACAGGTCAAAACCCCACAACTTCTCTGGCTCGAAAGCTTGATGATGCTTCCCTGACTCCACCCAAACAAATTATTCCAGACATTAGTGAACAATTAAATTACGCAATTCTCAAGGGGATGGCGCTGGAGGCAGAAGACCGTCCTCAGTCAATGCAGGAATGGTTGACAATGTTAGAAGCACTAAAAGCGTCGCCTCCACCTTTAGTTGAGCCAGTTCATAAAATAGAAGTTGTTCGTCGCCAATTCGACGAGTCAAAGTCAAAACCAGCTACTAAATCACCTAGAATTATCGCTTGGGGCTGGTTGGTTGGTGTATTGTTGAATTACACAAATATAAGCTATTTCTTAGCAGCGCTTAACGCTCCGCGAATAATTTGGGCTGTGGCTGTGGCTTGGGTTGTGGCTTGGGCTGGGCTTGCGGCTGTGGCTGTGGCTTGGGCTGGGCTTGTGGCTGTGGCTGTGGCTGTGGCTGGGGTTGTGGCTGTGGCTGTGGCTGGGGCTCTGAGTGGGGTTGTGGCTGTGGCTTGGGCTGGGGCTCTGGCTACGGTTTGGGCTGGAAAGAAATTACAAAAATCTTTTAGCAAGGTTCATACTTTTCTAATTTTAGCTAGCACATCTAGTCTAGGCTTGGGTTTGGGATTGTTAGGACATAGGATTTTTCATACAGGTTCATAGCTTTATCATCTGAAGCTAACTGGCAAAAGATTTTGTAGCTGTTGTATCGACTGGAGAAGCGATGTAGTAGCGACAAGCTGAGAAAGCGTCTACGGATCAACAAGCCAAAGTCCAAAAATATTAGGCTTCTGGTTCAACACCAAGCGATTGATTGCTCTTAAGAGTTTCAACAATCCATCTGTCGCATTCTTTTTTCAAATTGGTATAACTTTCTGTGTCACCCTGTGATATCATGTCCGGTTAATTGCTTATAAATCCAGAAGAACCCCACCCCGGTTTTGTCTTGCGCCAAAACCGCCCCTCCCCGCAAGCGGGGAGGGGATTAAGGGGAGCCAGCGCCGTGCGGGGGTTCCCCCCCGTTGAGGCGACTGGCGTGTGGGGTGCAGTTAACGTAGGAATCACAACTAATTAGTCGGACATGATATGAGCAGATCACTCCACAATATCTGCGCTATGTATACAAGTGTAAGGGAGAAATAGCGACACAGGAACTTGCTGCTATGCGATGTTTGAAAGACTTGTCAAATCCCACCCTTTTTTCGTCACTCTGGATAAGCGCCAAAGATTGTTTTCGTAACAAAAATAAAGACATGTGAATAGCATGTATTATTTTTTACATATATAATGAAACAGCTTCACAACTATCACCACTCCATCTGATTCCTAGAAAAGGTGCTTTATGGTAGTTATTTACGGTGCTACAGGGAACGATTATTTAAAGGGAACGCAAGACAATGATTTCATTTATGGTAATTTAGGAAACGACGTTTTGATCGGTCTTGCTGGTGACGACTTTTTGGAAGGTAAAGAGGGTAACGACGTACTTATAGGCGGTGACGGTAACGATATTCTATATGCTGGACTTAGTAAAGTACCATATGCCCCAGGTTACGGAGGAGACTTAAATAGCGTAAATTTACTGTATGGGGGCAAAGGTGACGACCAGTTATTTGGTTCACTGGGTAAGGATTTCCTGTTTGGTGGTGATGGCAATGATCGAATTATAGGTTTGTCTGGTGATGACTATTTAGATGGCGGCGACGGTAACGACAGATTAGATGGTGGGTTCGGCAATGATATCCTGATTGGTGGTAATGGAGATGACATCTTATACGATGGAAGTTACAAGACTGGCGGTGGCAATGATATCCTTTTAGGTGGTAATGGAGATGATATTCTCAACAGTGGCAGCGGCAATGATATCCTTATAGGTGGAAAAGGGAATGATATTCTCACTGGCGCTGGATACATACCCACTGGTTCCCCTGGTGGTATCTATGGAGTAGATGAAATAGATATCCTAATTGGAGGGGAAGGGAGAGATACATTCAACCTTGGAGGGCCCAACGCTGCTGGTAACTTCTCGGTTTACTATGATGACGGTAATAAATTAACCACTGGGGAGAATGACTACGCTTTGATTGCTGACTTTAACCCAAGTGAGGATATTATCCAGCTTGTAGGAACAGCATCTGACTATATCTTGGGATCATCTCCTGCTGGCTTACCAAATGGAGTAACTATCAACCTGAAAAAACCTGATAGTGAATTGAATGAACTTATTGCAATTGTACCAGGTGTTTCAGGTTTGAGTCTTGACAGTAGCTACTTCAGATTTATCTAACGCTTGTTGTGATTTCCTATTGCCTTATGGTGAGGGTGAATTATATAAGTAAAATTTATAACCAGATGAACAGAAAATCAATGGTGCGTTAGGACTAATGTCCGTAACGCACCCTACATGTTACTGAACAGTTTATCTTTACCGTGTATGCAATCCATCCATACCTTGTTTAATCCAACTCAAGCAATCGTATTCTGATGGAAATAACTTTGGTGCTGCAATATTATTCAGTGAGTCTGAAGGATAATGGTCATAGAAATATTTTCCAGCCTCTTGAAACACGATAATTAAGTTGTTGCGGTAAACGTAGCGAAATTTAAAATTATCGCAATGACTGACAAAATCTGAATATTCGTCAATATGTTCTTTGGCAATATCAACAATATTCTCTATACTAGTGCCATAGATTTCTGCTGGATTTTCTGCTTTGTGAAATTGGCTTTGATTAGCAATTTCTGATAATAGTTTATAGGAATAAATATCCTGACTATCAATTGTACCAAAGACAAATGGAATGATGAGATAACCTTTATATGAAACGGAATTTTCATAAAGAAGACGACTCATCTAACCCTCCTTTGGCTCTTCTACTCAAATTACCACAGTACGGCTAAGTACGGTAAGCATAAAAATATAAGATCAGATTTCACCCTCAATCCCTCTCCTTGATAAGGAGAGCCAGTGCGTTGCGGAGCCAGTCCTGCAGGAGGGTTTCCCTCCGTAGGGACCTGGCGTTGGGGTTCCCCCGACGGTGCGACCTGGCGTGAGGGAAGCCGGAGGCAGGGTGAGGTTTTATATTTAATTTGACCCACTTACTTACCACAAACTGAGTTGATTAGGGGGATTGTCAAGGATATTCCAAGGAAGAGGAGGAACAGCTACACCACTCTGTTCTAATAACTTTTGAAAGTGACGTGCATTTCCTGGTGAGTGTTCTTCCACAGGACAATGAACAAAAAAATAAATTTGCGTTCCCTGCTGCAACCACTGCTTAATCTGAGTCACCCACTCTTCCATGAAAGGCTGATTTACTGATAAATTGGGATGAGAAATAAACCGAATCAAACTAAAAGGCGCTAGTACGCTCGCTGTCACGCTAAATTGTACAGGAACTTTAGGTTTACGCCGTTCAGATTGTATTTGCGGATCATCATCTCCGGTGTAGATAGGACGTGAGTCTAGCAGAACCCTTCCAACACCAAGCCTTTCTAAAAGTGCTGTCAACTCACCAGCTAATGGTTCAGTAAACCAGTCTTGATGCCGAACTTCTAACGCCAAACGTACGTCTGTTTGCTGTAAAGCTTCGAGAAATACGCCCAGATCATCAATCAGTGTAGGCGGATAACTGGGGGGTAACTGAGCAAAAACAGGTCCAAGACGTTTACCTAAAAGACGCATCCCTTCTAAAAATTTTAAAGCATCAGGGATTTGGGGTTGCAATCGTCCGTTGTGGGTGACATCTCGCGGTAATTTGAGACAAAATTCAAAATTTTGGGGTGTCTGTGTCGCCCAACGGGTGATAGTCTCCTGATTAGGTACGGCGTAGAAGGTGGTGTTACCCTCAACAGTGGTGAAGCGTCGGCTATAGAGTTGCAAAAAATCACTTTGGCGAGTCCCTTGAGGGTAAAGTTCGCCTACCCAGCCTTTATATGCCCAAACAGCGCAACCAATGAAAAAGTTCACAAATTCTTTAAATAATAAAAAACTCGAATGTAGTTATATCTACTATAATTTTTTGGATA
>NZ_QMEB01000082.1 GCF_012912135.1 Brasilonema bromeliae SPC951
CTAATTTAACGAACCGCCAAGACGCCAAGGACGCCAAGAAAATCAAAAAGAAGATCGGTAATCTTGCACCGGGAAGGGAGTAAAAAGCAGCAAGCACAATCCTCCTCGGTTAAGCCCAAAAATCGTTATCCGAGCAGTATTGAGAGCCGGCATATTTTGGGGTTACGGGAAATATAGAAATACTTTATGCAAGGGATAGAGAGCTTTGATGACCTCTTTATACTCTGAAAATAGTTGATTTGTACTAATTAATAATTATGTAGATACAATGAAGTGCGTACAAATAGAGAGAGAAAATTCAGATAATAAAATAAGCAAGCTGCTTGCTGTATTTGAGCGAAAATCATCAAAAAGCTATGCCAGATGCTTCAGAACTTCTCAAGAGCACAAGTCATTTTCTTGATGCTTCTCTCTACGAAGTATACAAAGAGATTGAGACATCAGAAAAATCTGGTGGTGCAACAGTCGAATCAAATCACCAAGCAATTCAGGATGGGTTAGTTCAATGGCGTAGCTTGCTTCCGTGTGATGAAAGAGGAAGTCAACTGATAATTAAGTAGTTCAAATCAATGTTTTACGTAACTCAAGCTTCGGAAATCCAAGCAGTTATAACCCGACTAGCTTCGCGTCAAATTCTCTGGTTAGATACAGAAGTTGCTGACTATGATACACGCTTTCCAAAACTATCTCTGATTCAGGTTTCGGTAGAACCATTAGATTTAGCTGGCGATAATGTTTATATATTAGATGTCTTTCAAAAGCCTGATGTTGTAAAATACTTTATCAATCAAATTATGGCAAATGCCAAGATTGAAAAGGTATTTCACAACTCCAGCTATGACCTGCAGTATCTAGGTAAGATTCAGGCGCAGAATATTACCTGTACGTTAAAAATAGCAAGAAAGATATCACGCGATCGCCTAGGAACATCAAATTTAAAACTTAAAACCTTAGCCAAAGAACTTTGCAATTTTACTGATGTAGATGAAGAGGAAGGAACAAGTGACTGGGGAAGACGACCTCTGAGCCAAAAACAGCTAAACTATGCCAAGATGGACACTGTTTATCTAGCTCAAGTACATCTGCATCTAAATAGTTGGACACAATCAAACGGACAGTCAACTTTAAAATCTAAAACGCCACATGGATTGGATCACAGCCACAATCTTTATTCTGAACCAGTGCAAGACTGGACAATTGAAGCAATGAAGTTTTTATCTTGTGTGGCGCGTTGTAAAGAAAGATTTGGAATGCTTCACATTATAGATGTGTTGCGGGGAGGAAAAACCCAAAAAATTACCCAACATGAACACGACAAACTTTCTACCTATGGTATAGGTAAAGATAAAACTCTCGATGAGTGGCGAATGCTGGGGCGTTCTCTATTGGAGCAAGGGTTGTTAGAACAAACTGGCGATCGTTACCCAGTTTTGAAACTTAACACCCTCAGTTGGGAAGTTATGCACAAAAAGCGAACTGTGTCAATAACTATTTATGTGGTTCAAGAGATGACCTGGGAAGATGATAATGAAAAAGCAGCAGAAGTGGAAATGCTTATGGAGAGGTTGCGATCGCTCCGCCAAGAACTTGCTGAGGAACAATCTCTTCCACCTCACTTTATCTTTCAGAATTCTACCCTAGAATTAATGGCGCAGGTGCAACCCCAAACTAAAGAGGAATTTAGTAAACTATCTGGCGTAGGTCATCACAAACTTGTGCAATATGGTGACAAGTTCCTAGGTGAAATTTGCGCCTACCGCACTGAACAAGGTTTACTAGAGCAAGCCGACTTAGATAGACAAATACAAAAAGTTGAATTTCCCAAGAACAGCGAAGATTTTGACAGAGTTGATAAATTAATTGAGCAATTGAGGCAATCTTTAGAGAGTCTGAGTTCTGACAAAATACCTGAGGATGTACAAAAATTTCTCAAAGCTGCTGCAAAGAGTGGGGCAACTATTGACCTCTTAACTCTGGAGGTGAAAGAATGGCTCATTCAGCATAGACTCGCTGAATCTTTACGAATTCGCTTGACTTAATAATATAGGAATCCGGTTTGATTTATCAACTTACTCGTAAAGACAAGTCCTGTTAAGCGTTCCCTGTTAAGCGTTCCCTGTTCCCTATTCCCTGTATAAGTATATTTGCTGGGGCAACTTCAGCGCAAAAGACGCTATAACTTGATTTCTAACAAAAATCAGGTTATTACTAGTGACCTTTGATGCATCAAGTCATGTTTGTAAGCTTGGTTTGTCGGATGTTCTCCATCAACTCAGTATTAAGAATAAGGAACCGCAGTGTTCCGAACAAAGTGCTGTGTCTAAACAATTCCAAGTTTTCTGTTCAACCTCAAACTGGGTGAGAAACAGATGAACTTTCATCTGTACCTAGAAATTCAGTTTTTGAGGACTCTGTTGGAAACGGGTGTTATGGAAACTCCGGAACTTTGTTTTATGTCTGTATGGTCAATGAAAAAGGTCATTATTGCTAAATTATGAATGTTGGAAACTGGGTCTATCTGGGAGTAGGACTAGCAATAGGGATTGGTGTTCGTGGGTTTTTGGCACGACCAGAGGTGAGTTCTAGCTCATCAACAGTGTTATCGCAAAATAAACAACAGGCTACGCCAATACTTCTGCAACAGATGAAGCAAACGCAGCTAGCGTACCATATGGCACGGGAAATAAGCCAGTTTAAGGCGGGGTTTTTGGCGCGAACGACTCATGTATTGCGATCGCCCCTAAATGGTCTGATTGGTTTGCATCAGTTAATCTTATCCAACTTATGTGAAAATCCAGAGGAAGAACGAGAATTTATCGCTCAAGCCCACGAGAGAGCGCTAAAGTTGCTTAAGCTGATTGATGAAATTCTTAGCGTTGCTAGAGTCGAACATGGTACGAACAAATTACACATTCAGCCTTTAGACTTATCCGAATTGTTGCAAGAAGTTCATGATTTGACTTATATGCTGGCGGAAAATCGCAATTTTCCCTTTCAAGTTCTACCGCCAGATCCAGAAACATATATACTGGCAGATCCCAACTGGCTGCGACAAGTATTAGTCACTTTGGTGGAGAGTTGCATTGCTCAAATGGAGGAAGGAAGCATCTGTATTTCTGCTCATGTTGCACACACAAGTGGTTACGTTGATATTTGGTTGGATGTACCAACCCATGCAACTCCCCTAAGTGAGCCAATAGATTTCATGACGTCGAAAAACAAGTCACCTGAAGTTGGCGAGAAAAACGATATTCTTTTACCAGGAATGAAGCTTCTACTCAATCAAACTCTTTTGGAAGTTATGGCGGGAAAATTACAAATCGTTCCCTTTCCCGCCCCTCAGGAACAAGCCTCGGATATGACGAGGCTACAAGTCTCTATCCCCCTAGTGATTCCTGAAGTTGAACTTCTACAGGAAGAGAATTAAATTTAGGTTGGTTATATAGCACCATTGTGGTGGTAGAATTCTGTTGGAAACCAATCCTTTCGTAGAATCGCTGCTTGTGAGTTGTCATCAAATAGACACGCTCAACACGATTCATGCGCGGGTGGCTCAAAACAGTTTCCACCAACTTACTTCCTAGTCCAACACCACGGTACTCTGGATGAATGGCAACATCCGAAATGGTAGCGCGATAAACACAATCAGAAGTTGCTCTGGCAAAGCCAATTAATCGTTCTCCATCCCAAACGGTAATCACAGGGTCGCTGTTTGCAATAGCTATGCCTAAATCTTCAATGCTGCGATTTTTTGCCCAAAAAGCAGAAATATTTAGCAGCTGTTGGAGCTGATAAAGGTCGATTTTAGACTTGCGATCGCTAAATCGAATCTGATTGTGACTAGAGTTCATGGACGTTACCGAATTGTTGGAGTATATTCGCTACCTTTTTATCCGATTTTGTAAGATAGTGCTAGACCTGTATCAATTGTAAGCTTAAAAAAAGTTAATATTCCAATTCAACTACAAACCCATTTCCAGAAAGGATGACTTTGACCTTGCTGACGTATCCGAAATACCTGTTGTTCTAGGCGTTGCTTTTCCTGCTGTGGTAGTCCGAATAGAATATTCCGGCTCTGCCAAATCAGCACAGCAACGGTCATACCGAGACAAAAAAATAAACCAAGACTAGCCAAGGGATGATAGTATAGCCCGTATCGCACAGCTACCCAGGTAAAATATTGTCGCCACAGTGCAATTTCGCCTCGTAAATTCCATACACAAAGAGGCGTAATAGTCAACCATAAAAAGCCAACAAATAACCACCTGCTATACACCTCTAGCTGGTGTAGCTTTTGTACTTGTTTTGCAAAAGACACATCACTTTCGTCTGTGTACCAGCTAGTTTTTGGTGGTTCTTCCGGTTGATCCATAGATTAAGGAGTGACTAATAACTAATAATGATGAATCATCTGCTGTGTCGATTGATTCACGTTGGTGATCTCCCTCGCCACAAAGCGAGCAAGGGACCAGCGACAAAAATACTAGAATAAGCGCCCACAGCAAAACCAATAATCAAAGCGAGGGCAAAGTTTCTCAGAGTTTCGCCACCAAATATGAATAAGGCAAACAAAGTCAGCAGCACGGTGAAAGTGGTGTTAAGCGATCGCGTCAGTGTCTGATTGATGGCATCATCTACAACTTGGTTAATAGGGTCATTGGGATGTTGGTTGAGAATTTCCCGAATCCGGTCATAAATGACTACCGTATCTGTCACCGAAAAACCAGTAATCGTCAATATCGCAACGACAAACAGGCTGTCAACCTCAACACCTTGTACTAATCCCAAAATCGAGAAAATCCCCGTGGTAATTAAGACATCATGCAACAAGGCAATAATCGCAATCACGGCATAATCGGTTTTGAAGCGCACGCTCAAGTAGATAACAATGCCGATAAACGAGACAATTAAAGCTTTTAAACCACTGGTAAACAATTCCTGACCCAGAGTAGGACCAACAGTCTCAATCTGAGTTGCTTTGGGGTCAAATGCTCCCAATTTTTCGCTCAAAGCTGTTTGTAACTTTGTGCGTGCCTCAACATTTAACGTCTCAGTGCGGACTGATACTGCCTGTTGGTTTTGACCGACAACTTGGATGCTGCTGTTGCCTAATCCTTGAGCATCCATGACTTCCCGCACAGACGAAAGTTCAATTGGCTTAGCACAGTTTTGCGCAATTGTGCAATCCCGTTCAAACACTAAGCGCGTACCACCGACAAAGTCCAGACTAGGACGAAGAGGTGCGCCTAACGTCTGCCAAGAAATCACCATCGCAATGATACCGCTGAGAATAATAGCACCGGAAAGTGCCCACCATAGAAAACGCTGTTTGATGACACTAATTTTCATTGTACCGCCTCCGGCTCAGACTTAGTATACATTGCCAGATTAGGACAAAACAGTTCAGGCTTCCGCAAGTTAGGAAATCCGATTGCCACCAACAGCAACGTACGACTACAAATGATCGATGTAAACAAGTTCACGAGCAATCCTAATGCCAATGTCAGAGCAAAGCCTTTGACTAAACCTGCCCCAAGCCAAAAAAGCGCTGCACAGGAAATTAAAGTTGTCACGTGAGAGTCTAAAATACTAGACCAGGCTCTGTAAAATCCTGCCTCTACCGAACGATACAGGCTTTTGCCAGCTCGTAGTTCTTCACGAGTACGCTCAAAAATCAGCACGTTCGCATCAACTGCCATCCCGATACTAAGGATGAATCCAGCAATCCCAGGCAGAGTTAAAGTCACAGCCAGTAAAACGAAGGTAGCATATGTCAGCAATGCGTAGATGACTAAAGCAATGTCAGCAATTATACCGGGTAGTCGATAATACGCTACCATAAAGATTAATACTAACACCAGACCGCCTATGCCAGCATAGATGCTACGTTGAATACTGTCTTTACCTAAGGTAGCTCCTACTGTACGATTCTCTACGATTTCCACGGGTACAGGTAGTGCACCACCGCGTAGCTGCACGCCTAAGTCATTGGCTTCTTGTGAAGTAAATCGACCTGTAATCACAGCAGCTCCTCCACTGATACCAGATGTGGCAAATTCTGGACCGACGGTAGGAAAGCTGATAAGTTCGTTATCTAGAAAAATACCTATACTGCGTCCGGTACCAGCAAGTTGTTTCGTCAGATCGGCAAATAGTTGACCACCCTGATCATCGAAGCGAATGGCTACATTCCAGTTGTTGCTTTGGGTTGGTTCACCATAAGCGTCCTTGAGGTACTTACCAATCAGTGGTGGGTTTGTGCTTTCAAATAATTCAGCGATCGCCTCGTTACTCTTTTTAAGATCTTGCTGATTTTTCTCAATTGCAGCTTTGTCGTTAGTCTTTCGTAGTTCTGCTTGCTTTGCTTTCAATTGTGTTTTTGATGCGAAAAATGTATTCAGTTGAATTTCTGTATTTGGCTTTTGCTTTTTAAACTCTAACTGCGCTGTACCTCCTAGTACTCGTTCTGCTTGCTGTGGGTCGTTGACCCCCGGCAATTGTACTAATATTTTGTCTTGACCTGCAGTTTGGATAACTGGTTCCGAAACACCTAAACCGTTGATGCGACCTTCGACGACTCTTTTAACAGCCTCTAATTCTCGGTCGGTGATTTGTTTAATTTCTGGTGTCGTTTTTACTTGAATTGTTAGCTGTGAGCCTCCCTGCAAGTCTAATCCCAGAGATGCAGGAATTGTAGCAATCACCGCAATTGCGGCGATTACTAAAACTAAAATCAAAACTAATAGCGATCGCTGTCTTTGCATACCCTTACTTGCTGCGACAAAGGCTATGATAGCGCTCTTTGGAAGAGTTGTGACCTCTCAGTTCAGAGTTTTGAGTCACAACTTTTACAAAGAATTGGGGATTGTTGATTGTTAGTCTTTCGCTGCTGATATTTTACATCATCAAGCACTCACTTCTAACCAGTCCCCAATTCTACCTCCTAAACGCGCAAAGCCACCATCTTTTCCACAGCTTCAACGATTTGTTCTGGTTGAACGATAGTTAATCTTTCTAAAGTTCCATTGTAAGGTGTGGGAATATCTTGGGAAGAAAGTCGCAATACAGGTGCATCCAATTCATCAAATAAGCGTTCATTAATAGAGGCAGTTAATTCCGCTCCAATGCCTCCTGTTCTCATGCACTCTTCCACAATAATCACTCTATGTGTTTTTCTTACAGATGCACCAATAGTATCAAAATCTAGCGGTTTGAGTGATATCAGGTCAATGACTTCTGGATCATAACCTTCTTTTTCCAAAGTTTTGACAGCTTGCGTCACATGATGTCGCATGCGTGAGTAGGTCAGGATTGTGACATCTTTTCCAGAACGTACAACTTCTGCTTTATCCAAAGGGAGGAGATATTCTTTTTCTGGTAAATCTTCTTTCAAGTTGTAAAGCAGAACGTGTTCAAAGAACAACACTGGATTATCATCACGAATAGCTGATTTCAGCAATCCTTTAGCATTGTAAGCTGTAGAGCAGGCAACAATCTTCAACCCTGGTACAGCTTGGAAGTATGCTTCTAGACGCTGGGAATGTTCTGCACCTAGCTGCTTGCCTACGCCTCCAGGACCACGAATCACCATTGGAATTTTAAAGTTACCACCGGAGGTATAGCGCAGCATTCCAGCATTGTTAGATATTTGGTTGAAGGCAAGAAGCAAGAAACCCATGTTCATACCTTCAACAATTGGTCGCAACCCAGTCATTGCTGCCCCAACAGCTAAACCCATAAAGCTGTTTTCGGCGATTGGGGTGTCTAGAAGCCGGAGTTCGCCATATTTTTTGTATAAGTCTTTAGTCACTTTGTAGGAACCGCCATAATGTCCTACGTCTTCACCAAGAACAAATACAGTTGCGTCATGCGCCATTTCTTCATCAATTGCTTCCCGCAAAGCATTGAAGAACAGTGTTTCTGCCATTAGACTTTTATCTTGCGACTATTGTTCTAGAATCTTAACGCGCATCTGCTCCCTAAGATGGTGAGCGATGCAGCAAACCAGCTGCACTCTGCCACGAGTTGCTTGTATTGCGTTTCAAATTATAAGCTATGTGGCCGCAAGTCCTTGAACAGTTAGCAGTTACCAGTTACCAGTTACCAGTGTTTGTTCCCCATAACCTTGAGCACTGTTAAGAGTTCCCTGATTAATATCCAACCTCTTTTAATTGGAAACTCGGTGAATCATTGACTTGATTTACCTGGCTCACCTGATTCACCGGAGGAGACGGATTCACCGAACTTTCGGGAAATCTTCTGGGTCTTCCTGGTTTACGCTTATGTCGTTGATTGATAGATTTTTCGCTGGCTGCAGCCAGTTCTTCTGGTGTGCATTTAAACAGCCGCAATGCATCTAAATATTTTTTGGGTGTCATGGTTGGTTCTGTACGCCCTGCTTCCCAGTTACGAACACTAGTTTCACTTATTGCAAGCCTGAAGGCAACCTCTGCGCGGCTGAGTCCCGCACGCTCTCTCAGGACTTGCATATCCATACTAAATGCTCCCTTTGCAAAACTATAGTACTTATTTATTAAATCAATTGACGTAAAAAAGCCAACTGAGCATCATTTGTTAACTATATTATTTTATAATCTATTAGTTAGGTATCTGGCAAACGGGCGATCGCCCTCACCCCCCCTAAACTTCCCGTATAACAACGTTTGCTCTACTAACACTGTAAGTCTATCTGTCATCAAAAAAATCTTGGCATTCAAATTTATCTTCCAATTAAAGGATAATCTCACACCCAGCCACAAAGACACCTAGATTGGCTCTACGCCCTTGCAGTTTGGTGTGAGATTATCAAGCAAAGTTATCAAAACTTCACGTTCTAGCACTTGAGGCAAAAGTCACTACCTATCGCAACCACCGCGCTGCATCTTTGGCATGGTAGGTTAAAATCAAGTCTGCTCCAGCGCGCTTAAAGCCAATGAGAGTTTCCATCACCACACGCTGTTCATCAATCCAGCCGTTTAAAGCTGCAGCTTTCACCATAGAATACTCACCAGAGACGTTATAAGCAGCAACAGGCAGGTTGCTCGCTTCCTTAACGCGCCAGATAACATCCATGTATGCCAAAGCTGGCTTCACCATGAGCATATCCGCACCTTCGGCAATATCCAGAGCAATTTCTTTTAAAGCTTCGCGAGAGTTACCGGGATCCATTTGGTATGTGCGGCGATCGCCAAACTGTGGGGCAGAATCTGCTGCATCTCGAAATGGGCCATAGTAAGCCGAAGCATATTTAGCAGCATAGGATAAAATCGGGGTATCATGAAATCCCGCTTCATCCAAAGCGCTACGAATTGCCTGTACAAATCCATCCATCATCCCGGAAGGAGCAATGATATCTGCCCCAGCCTTCGCTTGAGAAACCGCTGTTTTCCCAAGTAAATCCAGTGTTGGATCATTCAAAACTCGTCCGGTTAAATCACCCACTTGTAAATAACCGCAGTGTCCGTGACTTGTGTACTCACACAAACAAGTATCAGCAATCACAATCAAATCTGGTACTGCTTCTTTAACAGCAGTAGCTGCTTTTTGAACAATACCGCAATCATGCCATGCGCCAGTGGCATCAACATCTTTATCTGTAGGAATACCAAACAAAATAATCGCAGGAATTCCTAAGTCATAAACTTCCTTTGCCTCTTCCACTATTTTGTCTATCGAAAGTTGATAGACTCCAGGCATTGATCTGACCTCATTCGCTATTCCCTCACCTGGTACAGCAAACAGAGGGTAAATTAAATCATTGGTGGTTAAAACAGTTTCGCGTACCATGCGGCGTAGTTGTGGATGGGTACGCAGACGACGAGGGCGATGGGTAGGAAACATAAATTTTTGTGAACTTACTAATACAAAATGGACACAAAACAAAGCGTTACAAATAATCTACACAAACGCTCTGTAGTCAGATCTACAAAAAGCGCCTAAATGTCACGACATTTGCACCAAGTCGGGGCAAACCTCCGGTGGCTCCTCTTCCCTAAAGCTTGTAACGCTGTGGGTAATTTTGTATTTTACAGCTATATCGTCAAACAAAAATCTTAAAAATTCCCTGTATTTCTCCCTCTGGACGTAATTAAAAATTAATGGTGATGTGCG
The DNA here is from genome assembly GCF_012912135.1 of Brasilonema bromeliae SPC951. Taxonomy (GTDB): domain Bacteria; phylum Cyanobacteriota; class Cyanobacteriia; order Cyanobacteriales; family Nostocaceae; genus Brasilonema; species Brasilonema bromeliae. Next base: position 10,111 of record NZ_QMEB01000082.1, read on the forward strand.
CGTAATTAGTCCAAAATGAAAGACTCACTCGTCTACAGTTCTTTTGATCAATGATTAACGGCTAATGGGTGATGACAAATAACTAAAAAACCCGGAAAATGAAGGGATAGCGGAAGGGTTTATCTGGATCGGTAAGAACATGAAAAATCGCCCAAATTGTCAGTCCCCAATGCGCTATAAACCATAAACCTGCTAGTGGTAACAGTACACCAAAGGTGATCCAGGTCAATCCTGTCACAATTGCTCCATAAACCCATACATTAAAATGGAAGTTGATGGATTCTTTCGCATTTTCTCTCACCACAGGATCTTCAGACACAAAGAGTATGGCGATGGGTAGACCTACAGACACAAAAGTAGCGCTCAAGAAAATTGCACCATGACTCACTGCTGATAAAATCTTTCGCTTATCTGGATCGTACACTGTTTTTTCTCCTTCAGTTTGACTTGGTTATTATATAACGACCACTACATAGGTGTTGTTGCCTTAAGATTAAAAGACTTACTAAAGTTGGAAAAAATTAAGTTAAGTTAAGTTACAAGTAATCAAATAACATTATGTCTACTGAACTTGAGTCAGAACTACACAAAGCAGTTGATAGCCGTCGCAACTTTGCAATTATTTCTCACCCAGACGCCGGAAAAACAACACTGACAGAAAAGCTACTACTGTACGGAGGAGCCATTCATGAAGCTGGCGCAGTCAAGGCAAGACGGGCACAGCGTAAAGCAACCTCTGACTGGATGGCAATGGAACAGCAAAGAGGTATTTCGATTACCTCTACAGTATTGCAGTTTGAGTATCAAGACTGTCAGATAAATTTGTTGGATACGCCGGGACACCAAGATTTTAGTGAAGATACTTATCGTACCTTGGCAGCGGCAGATAATGCTGTGATGCTGATTGACGTGGCGAAAGGTTTAGAACCCCAGACACGGAAGTTGTTTGAAGTGTGTAAGCTGCGCGGTATACCCATCTTCACGTTTGTCAATAAGCTGGATCGTCCAGGAAGGGAACCTTTGGAATTGTTGGACGAAATTGAGCAGGAATTGGGCCTGGTAACCTATGCTGTGAATTGGCCGATTGGCATGGGCGATCGCTTCAAAGGTGTCTATGATCGCAAAGAACAACAAATACACCTGTTTGAAAGAAGCGCCCACGGAAGTCGCGAAGCTGTGGATACAGTCGTTGACTTAGGCGATGCCAGAATAGAAGAACTTTTAGAACAAGATCTCTACTACCAACTGAAAAACGATATAGAACTTTTAGAAGGAGTTGGACCAGAATTAGATTTGGAATTGGTTCATCAAGGCAAAATGACACCCGTTTTCTTTGGTAGTGCCATGACCAACTTCGGGGTTGAGTTATTTTTGAAATATTTTCTTGATTATGCCCTCAAACCTGGTCCTCATAGTACCACAGTTGGTGAGGTGACTCCTATATACCCAGAATTTTCTGGCTTTGTCTTCAAACTTCAGGCAAACATGGACCCGAAACATCGCGATCGCGTCGCTTTTATCCGTGTTTGTACAGGCAAGTTTGAAAAAGATATGACAGTCAGTCACGCCCGTACTGGCAAAACGATTCGCTTGTCCCGTCCACAGAAATTATTTGCTCAAGAACGGGAATCCATAGATGTTGCTTACGCTGGTGATGTGATTGGTTTGAACAATCCTGGTGTGTTTGCGATAGGTGATACCATTTATACCGGACAAAAACTGGAATATGAGGGAATTCCTTATTTCTCGCCAGAGTTATTTGCAGTTCTGCGTAACCCCAACCCTTCTAAATTCAAGCAGTTTCAAAAAGGTGTTTCCGAATTGCGGGAAGAAGGGGCTGTGCAAATTATGTACTCCGTGGATGAAGCGAAACGCGACCCAATTTTGGCTGCAGTTGGTCAGTTGCAATTTGAAGTCGTACAGTTCCGGTTGCAAAATGAGTATGGAGTGGAAACTCTGCTAGAATTGTTGCCTTACAGTGTCGCCCGTTGGGTTGAGGGCGGCTGGGAAGCCTTGAATAAAATTGGACGTGTCTTTAATACAACAACAGTAAAAGACAGCATGGGGCGTCCAGTGTTATTATTCCGCAATGAATGGAATTGTAACCAACTGCAGGAAGACCATCCAGAATTAAAATTGAGTAGTATTGCTCCTGTGGTTTCTGGACAAGCGACAAATTCAAATAGTTAGTGGTTAGTGGGTAGTGGTTAGTGGTTAACAAACGACTAACCCGACTCCCGTGTGAACCGTTGCTCAACACGGGAGTCGGGTTAATACGGTTCGGTTAAGACTGAAGTTTAGACCCTACATTTCGCACTTAAGCGAACAAATTGATGGTATTTTTTATTGATGCATTACGCAACACCATTTTTTTATGAGGCTCTAAAGTAGTTATATTTTAAATGATCTGCTAAACGCAGTGCTAACGCAACAATCATTAACGTAGAATTAGCAGTACCTGAAGTAGGAAATGTAGAGCTTCCCGCAACAAACAGACCATTTACTTCATGAACCTGAGAATTTACATTCACAACACCTTTCTTCGGGTTAGCTGACATCCGCGTTGTCCCCGTGTGATGAGCTTTATCCTCAAAGTTTTGCGTCCAATTTTCTTCCTTGTTTAACCAACTAGAAAGATGCGGTGCAGGAAAGCCAATTCTTTGAAATTCTTGCGTAATCAATTGACTCATTCTTTGAGCAGTTTGTCGTTCTAACGAATTTACTTTCCAATTGATCTTGGCTAGTGGCATATTCAATCTATCTTTTTGGTTGGTAGAAAGAGTAATACGACTTTCTGGATCAGGTAACTGCTCTAGCATACAGTGAAGCTCAAGACGTTCAACTTTGAGGAGTGGAGGACGGCGCTTGACATAACGGCGGTGAAAGCCTGAGCTTATCTCCCTAAAATTAGACAATATGGTGAATATATCTTGAGTTGATTGCTTAATACACTCCCGTTTTCGTAAAGTAGTTTTAAGTCGCCTCATTGCTGACCAAGAATCGTTTGGTAGTGGATTGTATTCTTCTAGATAAGCATCACATCTCAATAGGTTTTCTTGCTCCTGAATTTTTGGACTTAGTGATAATCCATGTAGATAAACATGAGTCCGTTGTTTATTCTTTATCAAATAGTGTCCAAATCTATTTCGTACACTGTAGGCGGCGTGATGATCAAAAGAACCAATGACACACAAACTATGATCCATTAAAAATCTACCAACCACATCATTTTGATTCCCTATTCCATTAGGAATGGTTCGGTTGGAGGCTAAAAGTAGTCGTGCATTTTCAATACCGCCACAGGATAGCACTAAAGCTTTTGCTTTAACAAACGCACGCTTACCCTCTAAGGTTCTCACTTCAACTGATTCAAAGCAAGTCCCCAATTCATTTGTATTAATATGGGTTACATTGGCATGCAAAAGAACTTCAATATTTGGACTATTATCAATGAAGAAATCGCGTCCAAACCTTATTGGTTCTCCTCGTTCCTTAGGACTCTTACTGAATTGCCAGAATGTCGTGTCTAAAAATTTTGAGTCCAGATTCGGTGTAGCAGGCAAAACTTTAAACAACTTCCAAAGTTGATTATCATAACAATTTGGTCCAAGTCCCAAATTTTTTCCTGCTCGTTCTAATAATGGTTCTAATTCCTCGTATTTAAGATCCCATCCCGAGTAGGGGATCCAAGATCGTTTTTGAAAATCAGTGGGATTAAAAGGGGCGCATCTACCTGTCCATGTATGTGAAGTTCCACCATAAAGGCGATTACGAGTATTGTCTTTTCGTGAAACTCCTACATTTTCGATTTTACATAAAGCTTCCGTATCACTCTCTTTCTCAAAGCCACCGCTTTCTAGAATCCACACTTTGATCTTCGTCCCAGCAAACTCTTTTGCAATAGATAGACCAGCCGGTCCGCTACCTACAATACATAAATCTGTTTCAATTAACAGATTATCCTCACACTCATTAAGATCAGAAAATCTCATATTAATTTCTTGCTTATCCCTGATTTACGAAATTGAAAAAGTCAATGATTTGCAATGTCTATCAGCCAAGTTCTAAGAGAATGTTTGAAAAGTCATTAGGGAAAAAAGTCATGCCAATCACCTCACCACAATACGCATCATGGCAATGTAGACAAATATTTCTACTGTTTGGAGGTAATAGCTTGTAGTCTTCGTTCAAACCCCGATACTGGTTGAGCAAGCTTTTGGTACCCTCCACTACCCACTGTTTAGGTAATAAGACAAAACGCTTGAACCCTTGCAGTCGCAGCAGTTCCTATACAATCCAGTGACAAGATTCATCACCCATTGCATAAACGGATTGCCATCATAAACCGCCATCTACCCAGATGGTTACAACCGAGACACAGGTTTTGCCATTTGTTTGACCTTCTGAAGTGCCTGTTTAGCTCCCTCTAGCTTCGTTCAAACTGCTCTTGGGTAAGATTGATCGAGTATGATTGAGTTATGGCTCTCTGGGTGCTGTACTACGTATTTGTAGCTGACACCTCAAGAGCTTTTTTTACTATGCTGCCAACTTTGCAAACATCCTCTAAGAGCGCGAAATATTATCGAACGCACTCCATTAAGAAGTTTAATTGAAATTCATGATCAATGGGAGCGTTGATACAGAAAAGATATCAGCCGCTGGGATCACAAAATATTTATTCAACTTTATTGTCAACTCCTTAATTAAATATTTTTAGCACAAAATCCCAAAAATAATACACTCAAAAGACTTTCTTTATGATTGCTTTATCCTGTGACAATTAAATTGAAAGGTTGTGCTAAGAAGTTTAATTTAAATTCATGATCAACGAGAGTGTTGATACAGAAAAGATACCAACAGCTAGCATCACAAAATATTTACTCAGCTTTGTTATCACTCCTTAACTAAATATTGTTAGGAGAAAATACCAAAAAGAATACAGTCAAAAGACTTCTTTTGTGACTATTTTATTCTGTGAGAATTAAATTGAAAGCTTGTGCAACCACTGTTAATTTTTAGAATTATCATGAATTCTTGGACAAATCAATACTTTGTATAAGATATCTACTTATCCTACTTATCCTACTTATCCTACTTATCCTACTTATTTTATTTATCCCACATATCTTACTTATCCCCTTTTCTCAGTCAGATAAAAGCTTAATAAAATATAATATTCATTGATTTCAGTTTGTGCTAATTAGATGAGGCGTCCTGATATCTTGGGGAAACTTTTTCACAGATTTTATATTAGTGTTTGATAATACCCATAACACAAGTCACTATAGGGGTATTGCCATAGTTGCCCTTTTAAGTTAGCTCCACTCAGTTCAAACACATTGCAAATAATTGTTGCAGAATTTGGTTTTTTTGTTTATTAACTTGCCAATAAATGCTATAGCAGACATAGGTAAATTCCGCATCAGAAACAAGTCATTAATTTGAGGACTGAGCCAATGAAAACGCTGTTGCTCTACCCTTGTTTTCCCCAGTCTTTTTGGTCTTATGACCGATTTTTAAAAATAGCTGGACTTAAAGCTTTCATTCCTCCATTGGGAATTATTACAGTTGCCGCATTGCTACCAAAAGATTGGGAAATTAGATTTTTTGACCGTAATGTCAACCCAGAAACAGATGATGATTGGCAGTGGTGTGACATGGTTATTCTGTCTGCAATGTTGGTTCAAAAACCTGACTTCCACGCCCTGATTCAAAAAGCTGTGCGATTGGGCAAGAAGGTGGTGTGTGGTGGTCCTTATCCAACGTCGATTCCTCAAGATGCTCTTGCTTCTGGAGCGCATTACCTAGTATTGGATGAGGGAGAGCTAACTATCCCGCAATTTTTGGAAGCACTTGCCCAAGGTAAAGACCAAGGAATCTTTCGCGCTAGTGATAAACCTGACGTTACAAAAAGCCCCATTCCTCGCTTCGACCTGCTGAAGCTAGATGCCTACTTCATGATGGCGATTCAGTTTTCTCGGGGCTGTCCCTTCAACTGCGAATTCTGTGACATTATCACTCTTTATGGTCGCAAACCGCGTACTAAGGAACCGAGTCAAACCTTAGCAGAGTTGCAAACCCTCTATGACTTAGGCTGGAGAGGATCACTTTTCATTGTCGATGACAACTTTATTGGAAATCAGCGCAATGTCAAACGGTTTCTGCTTTCATTGATTCCTTGGATGAAAGAACGCAATTATCCCTTCACTTTCATCACTGAAGCTTCTGTCAATCTGGCAGAGGATCCAGAACTGCTGCATCTAATGGTGGAAGCTGGCTTCAACGCTGTCTTTCTCGGCATTGAAACCCCAGACCAAGATAGCCTCAAAGTCACTCACAAGTTTCAAAATACCCGCAATCCACTCTTAGAAGCCTGTCGCCAGATTAACTCAGCAGGATTACTGATTTATGCTGGATTTATTCTCGGCTTTGATGGAGAACGTTCTGGCGCTGGCGACCGGATTCAAGCTTTTGTCGAACAAAGCAGCATTCCTCAACCTATGCTTGGGATACTGCAAGCGTTGCCCAATACTGCTCTTTGGAATCGCCTCAAAGCAGAACAACGTTTATTAGAAGGCATCGGAGTTGTAGAGGTGGGAGACCAAAATACTTTGATGAACTTTAAACCTACCCGACCACTCACCGAGATTGCTAGAGAATATGTAGAAGGTTTCTGGACGTTGTACGAACCAGCTAACTATCTCAGACGCTGCTTTCAACAATGCCTCAACATTGGGCTGCCTCCAGAAAAAAGGCAGACCATGCGCTTCCCTGCGGGCAAGGGACTGCGACTAGTAGCACAATTAATTTGGCATCAAGGTTGGCAACGCTCTGAAATTCGCCTGCAATTTTGGCAACAACTGTGGACAATCCTACGTACTAAACCTCAAGTTCTCAATATGTATTTGGGCTTGTGTGCTGCTGGGGAACATTTCTGGGAGTACCGTGTTTTAGCGAGAGAACGCATTGCCCAGCAGCTAGGCTACGATCCACTAACAGTGCCTGGATCCTTGACACTGGAATCTATAAAAAGCTATGATTGTACTAAAACAAAAAATAACGCTGTGTCATAGGTAAAGAGGTAGCAGGTTCACAAGTTAACAACTTCCCATCTACCCTGACATGGAAAGTTTCTGGATCGACCTCAATTTGTGGGGTAGCGTCGTTGAGTTTCAAATCAGCTTTTCTCAACTCACGTGTTTTGGAAACTGCTACCGTCCGAGTTTTTAAACCAAGTTTTTCGGGTACACCCTGTTTCAAAGCTTCATTGGAAACGAAAGTTATAGAAGTTTCTGCCATTGCACCGCCAAAGCTACCAAACATCGGACGCATATGAACTGGTTCGGGAGTGGAGATACTAGCGTTAGGATCGCCCATTTGTGACCAAGCGATCATTCCTCCTTTGATCACAGTCTCTGGTTTGACGCCAAAAAATGCTGGTTTCCACAAACACAAATCTGCTAGCTTCCCTTCTTCAACCGAACCTATATGATCTGCAACCCCATGAGCAATAGCAGGGTTAATCGTGTATTTAGCAATGTAGCGTTTTGCCCTAAAATTATCATGGGTTTCATGAGGATGACCAGGATTCGGTAATAATCCTTTCTGTACTTTCATCTTATGGGCAGTTTGCCAAGTGCGAGTAATCACTTCCCCTACCCTTCCCATTGCTTGAGAATCGGAAGACATAATACTGATAATCCCCATATCATGCAAAATGTCCTCAGCCGCAATCGTTTCCTTGCGAATTCTCGATTCAGCAAATTTGACATCTTCACGAATGTTTTTATCAAGGTGATGACACACCATCAACATATCGAGATGTTCGTCAAAAGTATTGATGGTGTAGGGACGAGTGGGATTAGTAGAAGCGGGTAAAACATTTGCTAGACTACAGACCTTGAGAATATCAGGCGCGTGACCACCACCTGCACCTTCTGTATGGAAGGTGTGAATAACACGGTTTTTAAAAGCAGCAATGGTATTTTCCACAAATCCTGCTTCATTCAGGGAGTCGGTGTGGATTGCGACTTGTACATCGTACTCATCTGCAACCGAAAGACAAGTATCAATTGCATTCGCGGTGGTTCCCCAGTCTTCGTGCAGCTTTAAACCCATAACTCCCGCAGCAACTTGCTCTATCAATCCTTCAGGTTTGCTAGTATTACCTTTGCCCAAGAAACCAACATTGACAGGGAAGCCATCAGCCGCTTGTAGCATGCGGTAAATATTCCAAGGACCAGGGGTACAAGTCGTCGCGAGAGTCCCCGTAGCAGAACCAGTACCACCGCCAATTAAAGTTGTCGTACCAGAGGCGATCGCAGTTTCGATTTGCTGAGGACAGATAAAATGAATGTGAGTATCAATCGCCCCAGCAGTCAGAATTTTGCCTTCTCCTGCGATCGCTTCCGTCCCAGGACCAATAATAATATCTATATTGTCTTGTGTGTAAGGATTACCTGCTTTACCAATTTTGAAAATCTTCCCGTCTTTAATACCAATATCTGCTTTAATGATGCCTGACCAGTCGAGAATTAAGGCGTTGGTGATCACCACATCTACCGCACCATCGGCATTTGAAATCGGGGATTGTCCCATTCCATCTCGAATCACCTTACCACCGCCAAATTTAACCTCTTCCCCGTAAACCGTCCCACCATAGGTAGTATAGTCTTGTTCCACTTCAATGAACAAATCCGTATCAGCAAGACGGATGCGATCGCCAATCGTAGGACCAAAAGTATTCGTATATTCCCGTCGGTTCATAAAATAACTCATGTTTCTTTTGCTAAGTAGATCAACATCGAAAAACATAAAATAGAGTTTTTGCGTTCGCGAACGCTCATGCTGAGCGCTTTGCGCTTACGCAATGACATTTTACGTTTAATTAGGTTGAACTACTTACATCAAGTTAAAAATCGTGAGTTGAAAATTTGAAACGTTCAGGACTTAGGCACTAGGTTTTATCGACTTTTATCGTCATTTTTCGTGAAACTTGACATCAGTTATACTGGTTCTAGGATATATCAGCCATTCGTCAATTGTCCGACACACCCGATGCAAATCACCCTCAACCTCGACGAATCCCTTCTCAACGAAGCCTTTCAACTTACTAACCTTACTAGCCAAGAAGAATTGGTGAACCTGGCTTTGCAAGAACTTGTGCGGTTGCGCCGCAAGAAAAACCTCCTCGACCTTGCGGGGCAGATTCAATTTACTGAGGACTTCAATCACAAAGCCCTGCGTGAAGCTCGTCATGCTGCTGATTGATACGTCTGTTTGGATCAGCGTGTTCCGAGATAGCAGTGGTCAGATAGGTAAGCAACTTGAAACCTTGATCGCTGAGCGTGAGGTTTTACTCACGCGCTTTACTCAGCTTGAACTGTTGCAAGGTAGCTTGAATGAAAAAGAGTGGATTCTCCTGTCCATCTACCTCGAAACACAAGATTATGTTGAACTTACGAGTCATTCCTGGCAAGCGGCTGCTCGTATCTACTATGATTTACGGCGTCAAGGACTCACAGTTCGCAGTCCAATTGATTGCTGTATAGCGCAATCTGCTTTGGAGAATGACTTACTGTTGATTCACAATGATCGCGACTTTGAAACCATTGCTCAAGTGCGACGATCCCTCCAACACTTCCGCTTTCAACCTTGAGTCTCACGAAAAATGACAAGAAAGCAGAGGAAATAGGGGGAACAAAGAGCTTCGCGTCCCCCAACACACCAAACCTGCAACCGCTTTCATTAAAAACAACTAACTAGCAAATAATCTCTGAGCCAGTTTTTGATGTCGCATTTGAGCAATATCTATAGCCGGAGTACAAGACCACATTTCCTCCAGACTCATTGATGCAGCAGTTTCGTAGGCTATCTCAATCTCTGGTGCTAGCTGAAGTAAAACCCGTTGTGCTTGCAGATGTCCCACAACACTTAAACGGATAGCAGCCCCCAACAACCCAGTCACGAAGCTATGCAAAAAACCCAGCACTGTATCCTGTTCACTCAAAAGAGCTGCCCTACCAACTACAGCAAAGATAACTGGATGCAAACAATGAATTTTACCAATAGCCGCATCTTGATTTAATATCTCTAATTGAGAGTCTTGCCAAGTCGAACTAGCAACCATGAGTAAGGCGCGTCCGCTTTTGCGCTGGGTTTCGCGTGTTTTTTCTACGAGGGTTTGAGCAAATAGTCGAGCATCTGCGGCTCGTACTGCTTTTAAATCAGCGATCGCACTTCCCCGGTAAGCGTGGATAAGTGCTACTGTATCTGTAACTCCTACCTTGTTACGCAATAGTAGCCGCAGAAAAGTTTGCAAATCTTCTGACCCACGAAGTTGATTTTCTTGGACTAAGGATTCTAGCCCGTGAGATAAAGTGAAAGAGCCAGAGGGAAAGAAAGAATCAGACAACTGCATTAAAGCGAGTTGTTGGGCGATCGCAGATGCAGGTAAACTCATGAGCCGTGATCGTGATGAGTGTGTGGAGAAAAGTCGAGATGTTGTTGTGGCGAACGCAGTTCAAAGTCAATCTGCAAGCCAGGAATCTGAAAATCCCGGATGGTTGATTCCATGACTTCTATATCTGCTGCTAATTGAATGTAGAGCTTACCATCTTGCACGATAATAGGCCAATGGTGATTACCCAAGACATGACCTAGATGAACCAATTCAATAGTATGCTCAGTCACTGGCTCACTAAAACTAAGTACCATCACCTTTTGCTCTTGCAGATGAATCAGTAATAGCTTACCATCTTCCGTTTCTAAAACATCTCCTTCCCGCAGTGCCCAATCTCGACTTTTCACAATTCCTACAGCCGCACCAGTGGTAGTGTGAGCGTGAATTCGACCTTTGCGGCTATCAGTTTGACTGATATGAACTTCCAAGCAAAGTGCTGAGGAACGAGCTTTTTCTATCCGTTCAGATAAGCTGATATTTTCTTTTGAATTGCCCAGGTAAATTTCTGCCAGTTCAGTCATAAATCATTGGGTAAAAGAGGTTCATCAATACAGCGACGCACGCAGTTTAAAGCGTATTTTAAATAATTTTTGAGTTCATGAGTTCCACTAGCCATAGCTCTAATCAGCAGACCCTTGTTTCGGGGTAAGATTGAGCTTGCTACAGTCAGACCGGAGCAGTTAGCTGCTTCTAAGTCTTCTACACTTTTACTCAATAATTCGAGATTAGTTTCAGGTAAAACTATAATTAAATTACCAATAACAGGTGAATCAGCAAATAGGTTACTGTTAGTAAAGATATTTCCTTTTCCTTCCAAGCGCATAGCATCAGTAAACCATAGCTCTCCACAAGTAGAACTCACTTGCAAGCGACTGAAATAGTGGTTAAACTGATAAAATTCTCCCCTAGCCAGCCTTCCAGGTAGAATCATTTCACTCAAAAACAATCTTCCAGTCGGATGAATCTTGATACTTATAGTTTGCTCCAAAGTCGCATCAGCAAACAAAATTAATGGTTCTGGTACAAACTCTAACGTTGCTCCTTCCCCAATTTCAATTTCATAATTGGTTGTTGCTTTTGAGCCTCCTATAGGCATCGAATGAACCTTAGTAGCAGCCTGTTCCGTAAGATAAACGTTAGTATGAGGTGCTAGCTGCAAAGATACATTCAACTCATCTTGTGCGAGTAAACCTGGAGATGTGCTCATAACATAGAGATAAGCACGCTGAAAATCAGCATCATCGAGATAAAATACCCGAGATACCCTCAAAGGATAAGCTGTGTACTGATGGCTGAGAATAGTTTGACCAAAGCGATTGCCCGAAGGGCAGACGCCTAAAGGCGTAACGCACTTCAGTCTTAACTCCAAGTTATAGCGCTTCTCATCCCGATGAAATCGTTCATCTGCATTCATCTGCGTCCATCTACTTCGGCGTCCATCTGCGGTTCCTCAACTCTTTGATGTGTTGCGGAAGCACTACGAAACAGAACTGTCTCCAGAATAAAATCGACCACCTCGTCCAATCCTTCTCCCGTCTTGCAATTAGTATATGCAATAGGTTTACCTCGACGGTATATCGGCGCTTCTTTACGGATTAACTCCAAATCAGCACCAACATAAGGAGCAATATCAATTTTATTCACCACTGCTAAATCAGCTTGTACAAAGCCAGGACCATTTTTGCGAGGGATATCATCTCCCGCACCCACATCAATCACAAAAATATACGAATCCACCAAATCATAGCTAAAAGTGGAAGCAAGATTATCACCACCACTTTCAATCAAGATTAAATCTAATTCAGGAATCAGTAACTCAAAATCCTTCACTGCTAAAAGATTCATAGTTGGATCTTCCCGAATTGCTGTGTGCGGACAGCTACCTGTTTCTACTCCTATAATCCGTTCCGCAGGCAAAAACCCCCGACTTTTGAGTCGGTCTGCATCTTCCGTAGTTAGTAAGTCATTGGTGACAACTGCTACTTCAATGCCCTGATTCATCAATATTGGGACTATAGACTCTATTAGAGCTGTTTTTCCGCTACCTACTGGTCCCCCAATCCCCAGTCGAGCTGCTGACTTTAGCATCGCTAATCTATCCTGCTTGAACTCTTGGAGACTGCTAGTATAATTAGACTTTAGCTATCTTCATTATTCTACAGTAGTCGTTACATACAAACGCAGGTAGATCGCGCTAAATCCTTAACTCACATCTTGCACCTGGAAATATGGATGTCAAAACCAAAACTACGTGCAA
>NZ_QMEB01000083.1 GCF_012912135.1 Brasilonema bromeliae SPC951
CCGCTGCATTCGCAGGTCAAAACCAAAGCGTTGACCAATATACCGAGCAAAACGGTGCTGCTGTCAACGGTAGTAGCGTGACTCAAACCTCCATCACCAACAGCCGTCAAGGACAAAATGCAAGAACCACTCGCCCTGGCTATGGCTATGGCTACTACGGTGGTTCCCGCAGAACTCCTCAAGGTCAAGGTGCTCGTCAAACCACCATTCAAAATGGTTCGGCTGTCGATGGTTCTACCACTGATCAATACAGCGAGACCAACAACGACCAGCGTCAAAATGCTACCAATCGTCGTAGCTTGTACCATCGCTAATCATTGATGTCATCAAAAGGCGTTGCCCAATCTTTGGTATCAGTTAATTCTTTTACTATTCAAGCAACGCCACTGTTTCACAATCAATTCATAATTTAGGACGTAGTTAAAAATGGTGAAAAAAACCTTGACTCTGGGTCTTTTGGTCGCTGCTGTGATGGTAATACCAACTGTAGCTTTCGCTGGCGAAGCCGTGACCAAGCAGGAGATTAATCAAAATTCTACAGTTGGTGGTGAAAATAGCCGAGTGAATCAGGCAGCTGACCAATACAGCATTCAGCAAAAAACTGGTTACCCCCGTTCTGGAAGACAAAATGCTAAGCAGCGCATCGACCAAAATGGTGCCGCTTATGATAACAGTAGTGTTGACCAGTATGCTTCTCAAAAAAGCGAGCAACTGCAACGAAATAGACAAAACAGAGGATCTTATATTCCTTACCGCCGTTAAGCCTCAAGTACTAGTCTGTATTTAGTTTGCTGTCCCAAGCTGCTGTTGGTGTTGGGTTACGCATCTGCCAAACTTCTGATGAGTTCAACTCCCGAGATATAGCGGTTCCGGCTAATAAGCCATTGGGTGTTGCTGGATCTACGTGACAAAGCAAACCCAAATAACTCACCAGCTTACAGAAAATTGCAAGTGTCTGTTCACAGTGCGGTGGTGTGTTATAGGTGAGGAGTTGATATAGATGTGACCGATTTCCTAATTTGTTATATGAAATCCGGTTGTTTTTTACGAACAGAGGAATTAAGCCATGCCTGTCAGACAAACTATTTCATTACTAGTGGTACTCTCAGCGCTGATTGCACTACCTGCGAAAATTGCGATCGCAGATGACATTGATGTCGAAGGTAGTACTAGCAGGGTAACAATCGATGAAGACGGTGATATCACAATTAGAGACACAAGACCTACTTACAGAACCACCTATCCTTCTCGTCGGATACCCAATTCTAGAAGAAATATTCGACAATACAGTCTTGATCAGCGTCTGCGGAGTTTGAGATATCCTCGCACAACACAAAGCTACTGTAACGGCAGACGAGTAGTCCGAACAAACACTGTACGCAGTGGCTCTAACAGCGCAAATAGTACTTACAGTTCAACAACCACAACAACTTGTCAATAATACCAAGGGTACATACATGAAATCCAAACTACTTTCTCTAGGCTTTTTCTCTCTAACAGCCGTATCCCCCTTCTTTATTCCTTCCTTAACCCCCTCTGCTTCAGCAGGATGTGTTGGTGTCACAGCTGGGACACAAATAGCGATTTCCAGAGAAGCAAGTCAATCTACAAGAGTTAATCGTCAAAGTTCTCCAGGTTGTAGCGGTAGCACTTCTGTCAGCACAGGAAAGCAAGTTTGTATCAACAATGATGGTGCTTGCGAGCAACGTCGCACTGTGAATCAAAATTTTCAAGGTGGTAACCGCAGGGGGGGTTATGACCCTGTAAAAGACATTAATGTTGATGTCAACGTTCCTGTGCACGTAAAATCACCAAGAGCACCTTTTTCCAACAGGTAAGATAGTCCTAAACGACTCCTATCAAAACTCTGATCTTTCCGAAGTCCCTACCAGGCGAGAACTTCGGTTTCATTGCTAGCTAGGGATCACTTTTGTGAACGCAGAAACTTCTGCTGAGTTTACAATAGCAAGTGAAAATTTTCTTCCCGCCTAACATCTTCTCCAGCTATCAGCAGGTGACGCAATTTTTAAAATAATTGAATTGGCTAATTGTATACCTGCTGTTACTTCAATCTGGTTATGTCATCATGAGTAAATTAGTGATTCTTGCAAGCTGTCTAGTACTTCTAAGTGTTAGTACAGCTTTTGCACAAAATTTCGTCCGTAGTAGCCAGAAAACTTCCTCTGTTATTATTCAAACAGACAGCAATAGCGGACATAGCAGCCAGAGGAGTTCCTCTGTTATTGTTCAGACAGACAACGATGACGAAAATGTTCACGATTCTTCCGTTGTTGTTCCAACAGACAGTTATGACGATGACGACGAGGAAAGTAGCGAAGATTTTTCCGTTGTTGTTCCAACACACAGGAGTAGCGATATGAACAGATCCACAACATTCACTAGCCAACAATCTAGCTTTGGTGATTCCTTTGGATATCAAAAAAGCTCACTTCAGCTAAGTGCGGCGAATTTAAGTCAACCGCATATCTTGAGCATCAATACATCAAATGCTCAAATGACGGGTGAAGTTACTGTAAATGGTAAAGTTGTCAAGCAAATTAACAACGATAAAAACGTTAAGGTTAATTTGTCACCTTATTTATCAGTTGGTGAACACAAGGTGGAAGTATCAGCACGATACAATCCTCCATCATCTTCTGTGAGTGTAGAACTGAGCGGTCCTGGTACTAACGTAGCCCAACAAAATAGTGGTAATGGTGCCTTAAACTACACTATGGATGTTAACGTACGCTAAGATCATGCGATACGCGCAGCGTCAAGCCTCCGGCTTATCGCCAATTGTGTAGCTAGCCTTGAATTCATTCACTGAATCTATAAACAAGCACACGAACTCGTAGTCACTTATTCGCCCCAATAGCTTAATGGCTGCCTTGTAAAGCCTCTGCTATTTCCAGCTATCGCTCTTTGGCTTGCGGACTAGTAGCGAGTTTTTTCGTATTTCTGGATCTGCTGCTTGTGTACTGTACCAAAGACATACCTCTATCTCCTCCCTTGACGCGAGTCCGACGAACGCGTCAAGGGAGTGTAGCGCAGGTATAGGACTTGCTCTAAACCCCGTAGAGGGTTTCCCATAGGGTTGGGTCACAACGATAGCCGTCAGGCGTGCCGTAGGCATATGAAAAATCTGCCAGCCTCCGGAAAAATCGCCCATGTATAAATACTCATTTTTTCCGAAAAATCTACGTTTGGGGCATCTTAGCGCCCAGAGTGTCCTATGCCTGCGGCACGCCTTACGGCGAACGGACACGCACTCGCGTTCGTTGGCGCTAAACCAACGCGCTTAGTAATGAGGCTGGCAGATTTTTCCGGTTTTAATGAAGCGGTATGGTATTTTGAATTGCTATGAAATAGATCTAGTTGTACCTAGTTGGCTTTCCAGGTTTGCACGCACCCACAATTCTGCAACTGACCAAATCCAAAACTTATTTCGTACTTGAGCAAAATTGTCATAGTTATGGGTGACAATTGCATCCAATTTTTCATAACTGGCGCAAACGAGTTCTACAGCAGATTCAAAATCTTGAAGAGGTGAAAAACGTGCTTGTTGAAGAATAGTTTGATCGATAGTACAGACTTGGATTTTGTCTTGCAGCCAATTAACTACTAACTCGGCAATATTTGTATTTCGCAAACGGCTTGCATATGTGTAAATTTTTTGCCAACCAATATCTGTTATGTACATTTGAATCCACGGATGTACTTTATCCAATAATTCACTGACTTCTCCTACCGAGCCATTACGATTCATCAAAGCTTCTAATATTAAATCAGCATCAACTAATATCCGGAACACTTTCAAACCCCATTATTAACGTATTCATATATTGCGGTGAAATAAGATATTAGACTCACTGAGTCAGGAATATACTTATATACAAACTGAAAAGATAGTATTTCCGATTTACGCACAATTCATGAGAAACATAAACTAGCTTTCGCACCACTTTACTGTCTGGCTAGGACGATCAGCTTTTGGTTGAGTGGCTAACATTCTACGTACGTAAGACGTCAGATAAATTTTTGTAGTTCCAAACAAGAGTAAAAGTTATTTCTACCCAAAATTTCAGTCAATATAACATCATATCATTTTAATTTTCTTGAATTTTCACAAAGTTAATAAGTGCTTATTGCCAACAAGTTATAAAATTAACAAAGCAATAAGCGTGATATTACTAATATCTCATAAAACATTCAATCAACTAATAAAAATTTATGAAGTGTTTTGGTTTTTAGAAATAAAATGTATAAACTCTTCTTTAAAAAGAAAATTCCAAATTTCTATCTCAAGAAGGATTCATATTAACATAACACTTCATGAGATTCCAAAACCCATGACTAAAGTCACGGCTAAACAAATAAAGTCTGCGTGATATCTCAAACTTTTGCTAAACAAGGAAAATACAGCAGTTTGAAATCAGATCATGGTACAGAACCTAGGTCCCAAAGCCAGATAAGAAGCTTGTTTTAGTTGTGACTTCTGACG
Source organism: Brasilonema bromeliae SPC951 (assembly GCF_012912135.1). GTDB lineage: Bacteria > Cyanobacteriota > Cyanobacteriia > Cyanobacteriales > Nostocaceae > Brasilonema > Brasilonema bromeliae. The sequence continues at coordinate 4,505 of NZ_QMEB01000083.1, forward strand.
ATTGACACCTCTATTTTGCTGTATATAAAATCGAGTTAAGTTAAGGATAGACACCATTACGATCTAAAAACTTTACTATATCTCAATGCCGTTCACTTAAGGATTGTTTTTAAAGATTTAACACGTGTAGAGACCTTGCATCCAACGTTTCTACAAAAGTTACTGTTCTTACAAATTATTTTATCTTAACTGTATTGTACTATATCTAAGTTTGAGGTTATTGTGAACTTAGTTTGTTACAAAATATGACTAATAATGACTATTATTGATGAGATTTCAGCAACAAATAATATAACTGCCCATAACTCACAGTCACGCCAGCGCGATCGCCTGCTATCTTACCAGTACCTAAAAAATAATCTACTCGCCCCGCACCTTTAATTGCACCTCCCGTATCTTGATCAAGAACATACCGACTGACAATTCGATGCTCCATTTGTTTAGTAACAGAATTAACAAAAGGGAAGGGGGCACGAATCAACGCCAAAGCACCAGGAGGCATAAGCGATTTATCCGTTGCAATTGAGCGTTCTGCTGTTAGTGGTACTTTGATAGAACCTTGGGCAGGTGCACCGTGGTTTTCTTGAAAAAACACAAAGCTGGGATCGCGAGGGATATAAACATTTAACTGTTGTGGATACTTCTGAAAATAGTTGAGGATCTTCGGCATCGTCAAACCCTCAAGCGGTAACTTACCATCGTTCGCCAGTTCTCGCCCGATACTCTTGTAGTTGTAAGCGGTGTTACCAGCATAACCTATTGTTGTTTGAGTGCCATCAGGAAGCTGAAGTTTGGCTGAACCTTGAATTTGGGCTAAGTAGGGTTCTAGGCGATCGCGAAACCAAAACAACTCTAACCCCCGCAATCTACCAATTGAAGCTTGCAACCCATCGGCACCTTCTAGTTCCAAGCGTGTGGGATGAGGTTTTTGCCATGAGCTAATATCAGGTGGTATGCGATAAACAGGATAGCGATACTCTAGAGTTGGAACACGACTAGCAGTATAAACTGGTTCATAGTATGCTGTAAACAGCACCGAGCCTTTTTTGTCTCCCCCCACTGACTGGTAAAAAACAAATTCCTTTGCTATTGCTGCATTAAGTTCTACAGCAGATTTAGATTTTAAGACCAACTCCCGGAATCTTTGCAAACTTTTGATCACGTGGTCGCGTGTCATTCCCACCACCTGATACTGTTGATACGCCGCCGCAGCATCGCTAGAAAAAAGGTACTGTAAACTCCGATCTACAGACGTCAACAAAGCTTTTTTATCTGGTGATTGACCGTTTTCGCCCCATAATTGATTATCGAGACAAGAACTATCGCCCTCACAACAAGGAAACGGTGACTTCTGAATGGGTACTAATGGAGGTGGCGCTGTTTGTTGTTGAACAATTGTGTCCTGTAATTGAGTTTGAGAGGATACTGGTAGTTGCCATTTTGTCACCCGACATTCCGGCGGACTCAGTGCTAAATGCCCCAAAGGTTGCATAAGTAATAACAGAATTATAGGAGCTATAGGGAGGCTGATGGCGATACGCGTAGCGTCAAGCCTCCGGCTTATCGCTCGTAAGATTAGCCCACTTTGCCCCATTGGGACAAATGTCTTTTTCATAATTTTTTCTAAAGTGCGTGCCATAGGGCGTATCTTTAAGCAACGATAGGCAAGCGTGGGGTGTGACGAAAATGGCTTCCATCTTACCCCTAACCACTGATGACCATTCAATTATCAGTTATCAACTGTCAATTGTCAGGCATTTAACCCCACGAATTCATTTATAGGGGAATTGAGATCAGATGTCCGACAACTCTTACGAAGTCGGACATCTTGTTTTTTCACAAATCCTTTAAGACTGCTATCTCACTCGTTCATATTGTGATATGTAGCAACAGCAGAAGGTGATATACGATTCAAATAACGGAAGATCCAGTATTTGAATATAGTATCTAAAATTACTGGAAATGTAGCAATAAATAGGAATATGAAATCGTGATTTGCTGGTAATCCCCAATGGCGCGAAATACCTTCTAGAATAACTTCCCATCCATGAGGAGAGTGGAAACCAACAAAGATATCGGTAAACAAAATGATAATAAATGCCTTGGCACTGTCACTGAGACCGTAGACAATATGGTCGAAAAAGTCTTTTAGTACCGCAATCTCTTTTTTGCTAATAAGCAACAACCAGGTAAACGTAATGACAGACAATATATCGGCAAAAACATTTTTAATAGCATTTGAACTGCTACCACGAAATCCTTCAGCAATCTCATGAGCCTTTGTTTTTATCTGATTTTCTATCTGCTCAAGGGATAGTGGTTCAGTATTGCTCAGCAAGTTATCAAATTTGATTCTCTCTTCAAATCTTTCTAGCTCTTCTAGAGCTTCTTCTTCCATTTCATAATTCAGGAATATGGCAGTTTCCTCAGCAGAATTTTTCTCCAAATAACGGTCAACAATAGGTCCAACAACCAGAGCTTTTGACAATTGATGAGTCAAAATAGGAACTATGATGAGCAGAAGGAGGAATCTGACAGATATTATTGTTCTTCTTTGTGTATTACGGAAATTTTTAACAACATCTTGTTCCGCGTTGGGATCTAATTCAACTTGCAGGCGAGAAAAAGTACTAAAAATCGAACGCGGTAACACCCCAATCGTATCTGTCTTACTTTGGGGTGTTTTATTATCTAATCTCTGAATTGATAAATTGTTTTGTTTTAATTGATTAGTCGAGGGGTCTACTCTTGTTAAACTCTTTTCTCGATTGATTGGATGATTGGAATGTAATTCATCCAATCTGGTGTATTTTGCTGTGACTTCATCAATGAATTTGAGTTTTTCTAAAATCAAAGCAGGCTGTGGATACTCTATGGCGAATTCCTTTGCCACTTTTTGATTAGATTCACTCTGAAAAAAACGGCTTGCCTTAAACTCTGTTAGCCGCATTCGGACAATTTTTAATTGTTTTTTTAGCTCTGACTCAAAATAATCCATGACACTACCGCTGTACTTATTTGAGCCAAAGTCTATTTGATTACCATTGAAATATTCATCTTCTATTGCTTTAATCTGTAATGCCGCTTTGTAAGCCTCATCTAGAGAACGCTCTGATGTCCGTAAGTACCATCTGTAAGATGCTACAAGAAAAGGGTATATTTTTTGGCGAAAAACAGAACTAATCATTGTTGGGAATAATCCAGCATTGTTTTATGACTCTTAAACTTAAGTTAACGTACGAAGTGTCTGAAAAAATCTCTAAGGAGATGGTTTATGATTTGGGATTCCCTTTGGGTAACAGGATCTAGCCGGAGTGGTAAGACTGCTCGCTTGGTAAAGGAGTTTTGTAATTGGGTGTTGAGTGAAACGAGTAGCAAAGAGTCATATTATACGAAAAACAAAGGTGAAAAAAATAGCGAGAATATACCAAGACGCTTGTATCTTCATCAAACAGAACCAGGAGTCTTAATTTTGGCTGCCAATGACGAAAATCGCCGGGATTTAGCGGATAGAATTGTTAGAGCAACTGCGGGAAAATATCCAGTACGTTGCAAGACGCCCTTGGGTTTTATTCAGGATGAAGTGACTTTGTTTTGGCCTTTGCTGATTCAATTATTGAAGTTAAAGGCGCAATTTCCGGTACGGCTGCGTCCAGAAACTGAACAAGAACTAGCAACCAAGCTTTGGCGTCCGCAATTGGACGAGGAAACTTTGCGTCGCGCGGGAGATCCGGAGTACCGATTAGTACGTCGTATTTTGGATTTATTGCAACTAGGGGCTTACAGTGGCATAGCGTGTGAGAAAATTGATGATGTTTTGCTCAGCGCTATCGCTCAGCAAGAAAATAGTACAAACCTAGAACCTGAACTCATTATATCTTTGCTACTCAATTGGCGTAACTGGTGTCTAGACAGAGGATTCCTCACCTATGGAATCATGACCGAAGTTTACGGCAAAGACCTCTTACCAAACCCAATTTATCAGCAACAGCTTACCAAACGGTATCAAGCAGTCCTGGCTGATGACATCCAAGATTATCCCGCCCTATCACGCCACCTGTTTGAGTTGCTTCTAAATAGCGGTGCAGTGGGGGCATTTAGCTACAATCCTGATAGTGTAGTGCGTTTGGGACTAGGAGCTGACCCCAACTATTTAGAAGGATTATCAGCACATTGTCGGCAAGAAATTTTGACTCAGCCTCCCTTTTTATCAATTGGAGAAGCTAGCACGATACCGATGCTGGAGCTGATAACAGAACAGATCATTCCTTTAAGCTTACCAGCAGCAGTGCAATCTATTCAAACCATCTCCCGCGCCCAATTATTGCGGCAAACAGCAGAGGTGATTGTTAAAGCTGTTAAAGACAGACACATACAGCCAAACGAAGTGGCGATCATTGCGCCGGGTTTAGATGCGATCGCCCGTTACACCCTCACAGAAATCCTCACCAAGCAAAACATCCAAGTCCAACCTCTCAACGACCAACGCCCCTTGATAAGTTCGCCGATCATCAGAGGATTGCTGACCGTCCTTGCCTTAGTTTATCCCGGCTTAGGACGCTTAGTGGATCGGGATGCTGTGGCAGAGATGTTGGTTGTCTTAAGCAGGGGAGTCTCTGTCATTAGAGGAGAGAAAGAAAAAGAACAAAACCCTCACTCTCTGGTTTCCTCATCCCCCTCATTTCCCCACATTGATCCCGTCCGGGCTGGCTTGATAGCAGACTACTGCTTTGTACCCCATCCAGAAGAACCCAAATTGCTGCCCGTCACGGCGTTTGACCGCTGGGATCGGCTGGGCTACGCCGCCACCACGGCTTATGGTAATATATTGCAGTGGTTAGAAAACCAAAAAACACAACAGGAACTGCGGTTGATTCCTACTCCCATTTCTCTTTTAGATAGGGCAATTCAGCGTTTCTTGTGGAATGGCAACAATCTCCCCTACGACCAATTAGCAGCACTGCGCGAACTATTAGAAACTGCACAGCACTACTGGGAAATTGATACGAGATTGCAACGAACCCCTTTTGTTTCTCCCCCATTAAAAGAGGAAACTCAAGGTTCGGGCACTTCACCTCACTCAACAATTGGCGAATTTATCCAACTACTGCGGCGTGGTACCATTACCGCTAATCCCTACCCGGTTCATCCCATCGGGCCGAAATCAAACGCTGTCGCATTGGCTACCATCTTCCAATATCGCTCTTCTAGACGATCTCACCGTTGGCAGTTCTGGCTGGATACAGGTTCGCCTTTGTGGGCAAAAGGCGGTGCGGCAACTTTATTCGGTGCACCATTCTTCCTCCAAGAAAGGTTGGGCGAACCTTGGACAGTAGAAGATGAAAAATCGGCAGAAGAACAAAGACTGCGAACAATTCTGGCAGATTTACTTGCTCGCGTGTCCCAGAGAGTCTATTTATGTCATAGCGATTTAGCGGTTAATGGGCAAGAACAACTTGGTCCTTTGCTACCTTTGGTACATGCTTGTGTTTCAGTTGTTTCTGATCCTGCCGTTGTTTAACGCATTTCGGCGGAATTCAAGAGTCCGCCATACGATGACCGAGTCTAACACGAAAAAATCTAGCAGCACGCCAGGTGCTACAAGTCGGGAAACCCGCCCACCACACTGGCTCCTTACTACAACGAGTATCTGTACAATATTAAGTAAGGTAAAGAATACTCTCATAAAAACCCAGAGTAAAAATCAATGGTGTTATTTGGATTTGGTAAAAAGTTAAGCCTGCCCACTCCTGAAGAAGCTTTGCCAGGACGAGCAGAAAAAATGCCAGTACCGGATCGTCACTATGTTAACGGTCATCCCCTCAAGCCACCATTTCCAGAAGGAATGGAAATTGCAACGTTTGGCATGGGGTGCTTTTGGGGTGCAGAACGCAAATTCTGGCAGCTAGAAGGAGTTTACAGCACAGCAGTTGGTTATGCTGCTGGTGTCACTCCTAACCCGACTTATAAAGAAGTGTGTTCTGGACGCACAGGTCACAATGAAGTGGTACAAGTCGTCTTTGATCCAAAAGTCATTAGTTATTCTGAGTTACTAAAAGTCTTCTGGGAAAACCACAACCCCACTCAAGGAATGCGTCAGGGTAACGACGTGGGTACTCAGTACCGTTCAGGAATTTACGTGTATTCTGAAAATCAAAGAAAGCTAGCAGAAGCATCACAACAAGCTTATCAGAAAGCTCTCAGTGCTTCAGATTACGGGAAAATTACCACTGAAATTCTGGATGCTCCTGAATTTTACTATGCCGAGGAATACCATCAGCAGTACCTGGCGAAAAACCCCAATGGCTATTGCGGATTAGGCGGGACAAATGTTGCTTGTCCTGTGGGAATTGCCGAACTTAATGCTTAAGTCTGTGACATTGTGTCCCGTTATAGCGCAAGCTTAACGGGACATATTCTTTTCTATAGCAATCCTAAATATTCGTGATAAACAAGATCCCCGACTTCGTAGAAGTTGTCGGGGATCTGTCGCTTACCCGAGGGTAGGCGCAGTTGAGCATTGGGGATATCAGCGATAAAGCTATTACCACTACTGCGATTCACCAGTTGCAACGCTTGCCCGAGGCTGTACATTATTTTGACCCCTCCAAACCTCCGCAAACCTGCGGGGAGGGCAGTAAACGGCGATGGGGTTATTTCTATGCATCTTCATATGAAAATGGTATAAGTTAAATGCTGATATAAATGCTGACAACAAAATCTGTGACAGGGAACCTTCCTAAATCGAGCGAACTCAACCAACGGTTGAATAATAAAACTCTCATGTTGTCCAGTCGGCAAATGGGCTGGAATGGCATCTTGGTTGAGCAGTATCAGAATCTTCCAGCTCCAGCCGAAAAAGAACTTTCTGCCCTGTCAACTCATTGGCTTATCTTACCCGGACATCCCGGCCATTTGCATTGGAAGTTTGACGATCGCCTGCGTGAATCAATCTTTCAGAAAGGTGACAGCCTCTTGGTTCCTGCGGGACAATCAGGCTACTGGCGTTGTCAAAACAGTAAGTCATCCCAGACAGAACTACATATTCACTTACAGCCGGAGTTGGTTGAACAAGTTACCCAAGCGTCTGAAATGGATACAGAGCGCCTCGATCTCGTGAACCATTTCTGTAAGCAGGACTTGCATCTTCAACATATCGCCATGCTGCTGTTAGCTGAGTTGTGTTCAGATGGCATGATGGGTCAATTGTATGTCGAATCATTGACCCAAGTGTTAGTCATTCATCTGTTACGACACTATTCTAAGTCTGCACAAATCATCACATCCGAGAACAGAAGCTTAACTCACGCTCAATTACAGCAAGCAATTGACTATATTCACACTCACCTTAACCGAGATTTATCACTAGCTGAAATTGCAGAAGTCATCAATATCAGTCCCACTTATTTTGCCAGTTTGTTCAAACGCGCTACAGGGATTTCTCCGCATCAGTACGTAATTCAACAGCGAGTGGAACGGGCGAAATCGCTGCTGTCGAAAACTGATTTGGCGATCGCGGACATTGCATTACAAGTGGGTTTCTCCAGTCAAAGTCATTTGACACAACAGTTTAAGCGCCTCACTGGAATGACACCGAAACAAGTTCGCTAATACCATAAGAATCTGACAAATTATTGTAAGAATTTGAAAGCAGTCAAGCATTGGAACTCAATACACTTTAAATAGATAGAAACAGGAGAATCCAATACAGACAGCACCGTCCTTTGCTGAAGCAGTGTTCCGAGACTTTCTTGCCTCTATCGAATGTCAAAATTCCTAATTTCTGTGGGAGAACTGCATGTCTAAAAAACTAATTAACCCGGCAGCGTTATACGATGGCGCTCCTTCTGGGATGTCTCAGGCAACAGTCGATACAAAATCTGGTTTGGTGTTTGTATCGGGTCAGGTTGATTGGAATCATCAGTACAGCACCACCGAACAGACTGTAGAAGGACAATTTAAAAAATCACTAGATAACCTTAAGATTGCCCTGGAGGAAGCCGGCTCTTCCATTGAGCAGTTGTTACAAGTCCGAATTTACATTCGTGGCGAACTTGGTGATTATATGGAGGTGCTTGCGCCGATCTTTTCCAATTTTTTAGGAGAATCTCGACCCGCAGTCACTGGAATTGGTGTAGCTTCCTTGGCATCCCCAGAGACGCTTGTAGAGGTAGAGGCGATCGCCAGCATCAGATAACTTAGTCTGCAAGTTTTTTTATGAGAATCTGGCTTGTCTAATTTATGACTCCGGGTTCGCCCATTTTGGAATGAGTTAGGAAAAATGAGCAGATACGCTCGCAATGACAAAAATACGTTACCTTTGCGTAAGTCCTGAACAACTTGCGCATTTTTGTGTCACCATCTGTTTGCACTCGCGTTCGCTCGCGTTCCCGGCTACAAGACGCAGTCGAGCGCTTATGGCTCTCGTTACGCTCGCGTCTGTCGCGAATCCTCACCCTTTTTTCATCGTTGGCGATAAAACTAGTTTAATTTTCACCAGAGGAATGCATAAACCTTCAACCCCTATCCCTATCAAAATGCAGAAGCGAAAAAACGAGTCCAAGACGCCAAACAAACTTACGGCGGACAAAGACACAAACCAAAACCAAAACTATTTCATGAGGTAAAGAAAATGATTGTCGTCATCAAATCCCAAACTCCCGCATCTGAAATTGAAAGAATCATTCAAGAACTGCATCAGTATTCCGTAACAACCGAAAAAGTTATTGGTAAAGACAAAGTTGTCATTGGCTTAGTCGGTGATACAAGTGTTATTTCTCCTGAACACGTCCAACAAATCAGCCCATTTATCGAACAGGTGATTCGCGTGAAACAGCCTTTCAAACGGGTTTCGTTAGAATATCGCTATGGCGAACCAAGCGAAGTCGTTGTCCCAACTCCCAATGGTCCAGTCACTTTTGGTCAAAATCATCCTTTAATTGTAGTCGCTGGACCTTGTTCAGTCGAAAACGAAGAAATGATTGTGGAAACAGCACAACTCGTAAAAGCTACAGGTGCACAGTTTCTCCGGGGAGGAGCGTACAAACCTCGTAGTTCACCTTATGCTTTCCAAGGACATGGCGAAAGCGCTCTATCCCTGTTAGCAACAGCCCGCGAAGTCACCGGACTGGGGATTATCACAGAAGTGATGGATACAGCCGACTTAGACAAAGTTGCAGAAGTTGCAGATGTGGTGCAAATTGGTGCCCGCAATATGCAGAACTTCTCCTTACTGAAGAAAGCAGGCGCTACTGGTAAACCAATTCTGCTCAAGCGGGGGCTGTCTGCGACAATTGAAGAATGGTTGATGGCTGCTGAATACATTCTGGCTGCTGGTAATCCAAATGTGATTTTGTGTGAACGCGGAATTCGCAGCTTTGACAAGCAATATACAAGGAATATTCTAGACCTATCTGTGGTACCTGTATTGCGTGGACTGACCCATTTGCCAATTATGATTGACCCCAGTCATGCCACCGGCTACTCTAGGTTTGTACCAACAATGGCAAAGGCAGCTATAGCAGCTGGTACAGATTCCTTGATGATTGAGGTTCACCCCAACCCCTCCAAAGCACTATCAGATGGTCCTCAATCTCTGACACCACCGGATTTTGTGGAACTTATGCAAGAACTTGCTCCCCTTGCCCAATTCTTCGGACGTGGAACAAAGTCTGCCTTCACAACTACACCATTTGCTACCAAAACTCATTCGACTGCGGGTGTCTAAGTTGATCAATCAAGAGTGGTTTCTCAAGGGTAGGTAATATCATGTTTACACCAATGACTCAGCGATTTGCCTACCTCAGATTCTTTAATCATTCTGAAATTATTTGGTTAAGGCAATCATGTGTGCGTATTATTCTCTCAGTTTGACTAGAAATACAGTACGAAAATACGCACACTCTAATTTGCTCCGATTTTCTAATTCCAAAACTATAATTGACACTGCTGTTAAATTTTAAGAAATCTTATACCGACAACAACTTGACAAAACCGCTGAATTTCTAACCAATCTTTTGTAGATACCAGAGATGACAATAGGAGCAGTACATATTTTCATCCTAAACGCTCCAAAATCATTTCTTTCTCGAAACTGCATAAGTCAAATTAAATTACATCTATCTAAGATCAGGCCGTTGTTGTCAAGCAACAATCACTCAGAGAAACATGATAGTCAACGTTAGATTTTAACCAGTGTCCTGCACTCAACTTTGTCACCAAGTCGCCAAACTATCCTGGTGAGGATTTTTTTAGTCAGCTTTAAGAGGGTCATATCTATGTCTTTTGACACACAGTCTTACACAACTAAAGGTGGAATCTTCGTATCGCGCTCCGTGACTCAAACTTCGATAGATTCAGCAATTGATGAGGTTTTGATGCGTCTCGATTCCCAACGCGGAGGCTTGCTGGCAAGTAGCTACGAATACCCAGGGCGCTACAAACGATGGGCGATCGGTTTTGTTAATCCACCTTTAGAACTTGTTACCTGTGATAACACTTTTACCATTACGGCTCATAATGAGCGAGGCAAGATACTGCTAGATTATGTGGCAGACTGCCTGTTGGATCAACCATATCTTCAAGCTGTTAGTAAAGAGAACAAGCGTATTATCGGCTCTGTCAAACCAACTGAACGTCTCTTCTCAGAAGAAGAACGCAGCAGACAACCATCTGTTTTCAGTGTTGTTCGCGAGATATTATCTGTCTTCCACAGTCCGGTAGATGAAAACTTGGGACTTTATGGTGCATTTGGCTATGACTTAGTTTTCCAGTTTGAGCAAATGCCAAAGCACCTCGAACGTTCAGCAGACCAAAGAGATTTGGTACTATATCTACCTGATGAATTGTTAGTTGTTGACTACCACCTCCAACAGGCATTCAGAGTGCAGTATGATTTCGTCACTAAGAATGGTAGCACTCGGGATTTACCTCGCACTGGTGAAGTTATAGATTACCGAGGTCAACGTTTAAGTGTGACTCAAGGATCTGACCATGCACCAGGTGAATATGAACAACAAGTCATCAAAGCCCTCGATTACTTCCGTCGCGGCGATTTATTTGAAGTTGTTCCCAGTCAAAGCTTCTATCAAACCTGCGAAAAATCCCCAACCGAACTTTTCCGCACTCTCAAGGAGATTAATCCCAGTCCCTATGGATTCATCTTTAATTTAGGTGGAGAATATCTGATTGGTGCATCTCCAGAAATGTTTGTGCGTGTTGACGGCAGACGTGTTGAAACTTGCCCAATCAGTGGTACAATCCGTCGCGGTGAAACTGCGATTGATGATGCAGCGCAAATCCAGAAGCTGCTGAACTCGCGTAAGGATGAATCCGAACTCACCATGTGTACCGACGTAGACCGCAACGACAAATCGCGGATTTGTGAGCCAGGTTCTGTGCGAGTCATTGGTCGTCGCCAAATTGAATTGTACAGCCATCTTATCCATACAGTAGACCATGTGGAAGGCGTGCTGCAACCAGAAGCTGATGCTTTGGATGCATTCCTGACGCATCTGTGGGCAGTCACAGTCACAGGAGCACCAAAACGCTCAGCCATGCAGTTTCTCGAACAAAATGAGCGCAGTCCCAGACGTTGGTATGGTGGAGCCGTTGGAGGCTTAAGTTTTAAAGGCAACTTGAATACTGGTCTGATTTTAAGAACTATCCGACTGAAGGACTCAGTTGCACAGGTGCGAGTTGGTGCTACAGTTCTTTATGACTCAGAGCCAGAAGCGGAGGCTCAAGAAACTATTACTAAAGCGAGTGCGTTATTCCAAACACTTCGCGTCGTTGAACACAAGAGTGGAGATTTGTCAAGTTTGTCAGGTCTTGACATTCAAGAAGCAAATCCAGGGGTGGGCAAGCGTGTCTTGTTAGTTGACTATGAAGACTCATTTCTTCATACTCTAGCAAATTACATTCGTCAAACTGGTGCCACAGTCACAACACTACGGCATGGTTTTGCAGAATCAGTTTTTGATACAGAAAAACCTGACTTGGTTGTATTATCTCCTGGTCCTGGAAAACCAAGTGATTTTCGTGTAGCAGAGACGATCGCAGCCTGCAAAAAACGGCAAATTCCCATATTTGGTGTGTGCTTGGGCTTACAAGGAATAGTCGAGGCACACGGTGGAACACTGGGAGTTCTGGATTATCCCCAGCATGGTAAAGTATCTATGGTATCTGTTGTTGATCCAGATTCTGTTACCTTCAAAGGTCTACCACAATCGTTTGAAGTTGGTAGATATCACTCGCTGTATGCACTGCCGGAAAGCCTACCCGCAGAACTCAAAGTGACCGCCATGTCTGCAGATGGTGTGATTATGGGCATTGAGCATCGCACATTACCAATTGCCGCCGTTCAGTTCCATCCAGAATCCATCATGACTTTGGCAGGAGGAATAGGTTTAACAATTGTTAAAAATGTAGTCCGTGAATTCATGGCTACAATTCCCTCCTCAGCCATTGCATAATCACCTCTGTTGTAACCCTTTCTGGTTGTAGCCTACCGTCTACACACCGGATCGCTTTTCACCTCACCCTCGCCTTTAGCTACGCTAAAATCTTTCCCTCTCCTTAATAAGGAGAGCCAGTGCGTTGCGGGGGTTCCCCCCGTTGTAGCACCTGGCGTGAGGGATGCCCGACAGGGCAGGGTGAGGTTAAAAATTTTGGGTTAACTCTCCCTTTCTTGAACTAATAACCACTATAAAAAGATGCTAAATTATCACCATCAACCAACTCAAGCAACTGCGTCTACCAAACCACGCCATATTCTCGAAGAAATTGTTGAGCATAAACAGCAAGAAGTTGCCCTCATGAAAGAGCAACTGCCAATAACCGAGTTAAAACATCAGATCAGTCTTGCTCCCCCTGTACGAAATTTCTTGAATGCCATACGGCAAAATTCTACTCCTCCCAGCATTATTGCCGAGGTTAAGAAAGCTTCACCAAGTAAAGGAGTGATTCGTGCTGATTTTGAACCTGTAAAAATTGCCCAAGCATATGAGCGAGGCGGTGCTACTTGTATTTCTGTCTTAACTGACGAGAAATTTTTTCAAGGCGGTTTTAAGAATTTGCAACTTATTAGAAATAATGTAGGATTGCCGCTACTTTGCAAAGAGTTTGTTATAGATCCTTACCAAATTTATCTGGCACGAGTCAATGGTGCAGATGCAGTGCTCCTCATTGCTGCGATTTTAAGCGACGAAACGCTGCAAGATTTTCTGCACATTATTCAGGATTTGGGCATGACTCCATTGGTGGAAGTGCACACCTTGACTGAACTTGACCGAGTACTGGCATTATCAAATGTGCAGCTTGTCGGAATTAACAACCGCAATTTGGAAGACTTTACTCTTGACATCGAAACGACGAAACGCCTTTTGGTAGAACGTCAACAAAAGTTAAGTGATTTAGATATAACAGTCGTGAGTGAGTCTGGTTTGTACACATCTTCTGATTTAGCTTTTGTCGCCCAGGCGGGAGCTAAAGCTGTATTGATCGGAGAATCTTTAGTCAAGCAAGCTGATTTAGAGCAAGCTGTCAAGGAATTAAGAATGTAAATGAGGTTTGCATTTTTCATTCTCCTTTTGCCCTATTAATTTATTGTTCGCTTTCGGTAATTCATTAAGATGACTTCTATCTCTGAACACTTTGAATCTTTGCGCACAAAAAATCAATGTGCTTTAATCCCTTTTATTACAGCTGGCGATCCTGATTTGGAAACGACAGCCGAAGCCCTAGGAATTTTGGATGCTAATGGTGCTGATTTTATTGAATTGGGAGTTCCCTATTCTGATCCATTGGCGGATGGACCTATCATTCAAGCGGCTGCTACTCGCGCCCTCAAGGGGGGAACTCGACTAGCTCATGTTTTAGAAATGGCGCAGTCAGCTACTCGTAGTTTGCGATCGCCCATCATCCTCTTTACCTACTACAACCCCATTTTAAGTCTGGGCATTCAGCAGTTCCTCAAGCAAGTTGCTGATTCTGGAATCAAGGGGTTAGTCGTACCTGATTTACCCTTGGAAGAAGCAGATGATGTGTTGAAGTCTGCTGATAGTGTAGGAGTAGAAGTCACATTGTTAGTGACACCTAACAGTTCAAAAGAGCGGATTGAGGCGATCGCCCGCCAATCTCGTGGATTTATTTACCTAGTGAGTGTCACAGGTGTAACAGGTGTACGCTCCCAAGTGCAAACGCGCGTGAAAGATGTACTCCATGAAATCCGCAGTGTCACCAACAAGCCAATTTCTGTTGGTTTTGGTATTTCTACCCCAGAACAAGCTCATCAGATTAAAGACTGGGGCGCAGATGGAGTGATTGTGGGAAGCGCCTTTGTGCAACGCTTGGCAGAAACGACTCCAGATAAAGGGCTGCGGGCGATTAAAGATTTCTGTGGCGATTTGAAAGCAGCAATTACCCCGACTGCGGGAATTAAAAATTAACAATTTCGGACTTACGCATTTTCTTATCTTCTCTGTACCTGCTGTAGTGAAATTAATTGAACTTTTTGATAGTTTTAGCGTAAGTCCTAAAAATTCAATTCCAAATTTCAAAATCAGGAGATTCCATGTTAGCAGATACACCTAGAACAACTCAGCAACCCGATGCATTAGGCAGATTTGGTCAATTTGGGGGCAAGTATGTACCCGAAACATTAATGCCTGCACTGAGTGAATTAGAAGCAGCGTATCAAAAATATCGCAATGATCCAGATTTTCAGAATGAACTACAGGGACTACTACGCGACTACGTAGGACGTGCTACCCCCCTATACCTTGCCGAACGCCTGACAGCACACTACACCAAACCAGATGGAACCGGACCGCAAATTTACTTAAAAAGAGAAGACTTAAACCATACAGGCGCACATAAAATTAATAACGCCTTAGCTCAGGTATTACTCGCCAAACGCATGGGCAAACAGCGGATCATAGCTGAAACTGGAGCAGGTCAACATGGTGTTGCAACCGCTACAGTCTGTGCCCGTTTTGGCTTAAAATGCATGATATACATGGGCGTCCATGATATGGAACGACAAGCCTTGAATGTGTTTCGGATGCGCTTGATGGGAGCAGAAGTTCGTCCAGTAGAAGCAGGAACAGGAACCCTGAAGGATGCAACATCAGAAGCGATTCGGGATTGGGTGACAAATGTGGAAACCACCCATTACATTTTAGGTTCTGTTGCAGGCCCTCATCCCTACCCGATGATCGTGCGAGACTTTCAAGCAATCATTGGTAAAGAAACTCGCAGCCAGTCTCAAGAAAAATGGGGTGGATTACCAGATATTCTGCTTGCTTGTGTTGGCGGAGGTTCTAATGCAATTGGGCTTTTCCATGAATTTGTCAATGAACCATCTGTACGCTTAATTGGAGTTGAGGCGGCGGGTGAAGGAATTAATACTGAAAAACACGCGGCAACTTTGACACTTGGCAGAGTCGGTGTTTTGCACGGCGCAATGAGTTATGTTCTGCAAGATGAGGATGGTCAAATAACAGAAGCACACTCTATCAGTGCTGGGTTAGATTATCCTGGGGTTGGTCCGGAACATAGTTATTTGAAAGATGTTCAACGTGCTGAATATTACAGCGTGAGTGACGCGCAGGCGTTGGAGGCGTTTAAACGTGTATCACTACTGGAGGGGATTATTCCAGCACTGGAGACTTCTCATGCGATCGCTTTGTTGGAAACTCTTTGTCCACAACTGACTGGTTCTCCTAAAATTGTCATCAATTTTTCTGGACGTGGTGACAAGGATGTGCATACTGTTGCAAAATTCTTGGACACTTTTTAAATGTCTTGAAGGGTTTGAAACAGGTTTGTAGTAAACATTGTTATTAAAAAACAACTGACGGGGGCGTTCTCCGTCAGTTTCATAGTAACCGTTTACAGGAGTTGAAACACTATGGTTGTACGTTAGATTTTTGAAATTACATCAATAGCGCTTGTCCACTGGAAATCAGGATACCGCTCATTATCCAGCGGTTTATTTTGGACGCTAAACATACTATACAAATACTGGCTAGCTTGCCAATGCGGATAGATCTGTTTTTCTCCTTCCGAGTGTGCTGCCCGCTCCCTTTTGTTTGAGACAGAAAAATCTTCCAAGCTTCCCATTGGGACAAGTTTAAAATTTGTCTTTTTAACTTCTTGGCCTATAGCAATCAATTCGTTTGGACTAATCTGGAAACTGGCAATCCGTAGAATTTTTGGAGTTGCGGAGTCTAACGCTGCGGCTGAAGTATAATCTGCCGTATTGTCCATAGTCGAAAAGTCCACTTTCCAGTCAGGATTATCTCCCCAATAGGCGACACTATGATCATTTGGATTATAAAGCGGCGTGTTGTAGCTCAATATATCTGAAAAAGCACCATTTAGTATAGAGGTTGCAGCGATTGGCGATTTGTCTAAATACTTATGGAACTGCTTCCTTAAATCAAAATTTCTGTTCTCGCCTTCAGGCATTTTTGTAAAGTCAGATGAAAAATCGGACGGAATGAAGCGGGGTACGCCCGCAGCTATGGCTGCATCAAGCAATAGGGTTTGGGAATCTACGATTACATCGTGTAGCCCTGCCAACGCAGAGACAACACAGGATACGCCTTGGCATGCATTTTTTAGCTCTTCAACATCTGACATATCCACTGTAATTACCTCAGCACCAAGTTCGGTCAGTTTCTTTATTTTCACTGGGTCAATTTCGTTACGGCTAAGGACACGTACTTCCGCCCCTCTTTTTATCAAAGCTTTAACGATTCGTCCACCGAGATTACCTGTTCCGCCTGCTACTAAAATTGTTTGTTTCATATTATTCTCCAAAATTTAACTTTTGTGCTGTGTAAATGGTTATGGTTCTATATGGCTGCTTTTTTTAAGCGCTCTGTTTTCTAAGTAGTAACAAGCGTGCAATTAAATGAAACTTCTGTACTATCTCAGTATTGAGCAAATTTGAAACGTCGAAGATAAAAGGTTGAGTCGAGAGGAGCTATTATGTACCGTGATTCAGCTAACAACGAATCGCACAACACATCGCCGTCAAACTCAGCTGTTTGCGTCGCCATTGGACGCGATGGGAGGTTTCCCTCTTCATCAAAAGATTCGTCTTTTAACAAGTATTTTAGGTAACCTTCTCGCTCAAAGCTTTCGGTTTTCGAGATAATTGTTGTCTTTTTGCGCTTTTAAAATTTTTTCTTTGAGATCTGCTGATAATTGAAAGATATTATCCTTCACGATAGGCTTTTGGAGAGATGCCGACGAGTTTGCGAAACTGCGTTGAAAAATGACTGTGATTGACAAAGCCGACAGCGAGCGCAATATCGATGATTGGCAGCCTTGTTTGGGTGAGCAGTTGCTTGGCGCGCTCCATTCTTTGATGAGTAAGATAAGCGTGCGGGGCGAAACCGGTTGACTTCTTTAAGGCACGGGATAAGTAATACGGACTCATTCCGACTGTCTCGGCAATTTGTTGCAGCGAGAGGTTTTGATCGAGGTTAGAATTAATATATTCAACAGCTCGGCGGAGTTTCGCTCCTGTCAATCCGCCCGATAATTCGCGCACATTCTGTTCTGATGCGGAATAGTTCCGGATTAGATGCACGGCGAGGGTAACAGCCAGTGACTCGACGTAAATTCTGCCAATCGCGCTCGCCCTCTTAAACTCTGCGTAAAGCGCGCCACCAAGCTGGGTGATTAAAGAATCGCGAATGCCGCCGATTGCCGTGATCTCAACCTGACTGCCGCGAAATGATTCGCCCGCCGCGCGCTCGATAAATTCGGGTTCTAAATCAAACATGACAAGTTCAGTGTCCTGATCCCATAAAAGGGTATGCGGTTGATGGGCGGGAGCAAGAAAGACATTTTCCAAGGTTAGTTTTTGAGAATTTTGCCTGCTGTCTGTCGCCGACAATGTGACGGCATTAAATCCGGAGGTCAGCAGCGGAATTGTAATCTGGATGGCACGGTGCTCGTGTACCGGATAACGGCTAAAAGCGGTATAGAGGTAAGTTACATTCAGTCCCTTCCATTTGAGTGGCAGTGAGACGTTCGCCGATAGAAGAGTATGAACATTATTAACGATCAGCGGCGAATTTTGGTTTTCTGGCATGGGGTATAAGTCGTAAACGAACAGAAAGTTACGCGCTTGGCTGGAACGCTTTCTAGATAAGCATCAATACGGTTCACATAAGAAATTTGCTCTTGAAGGCAAGCAGGGGTGCAGGGGGGCTCCAGGGGCAGAGGAGAATTATTAGTTCACGTGGATTGGCGTCTCC
>NZ_QMEB01000084.1 GCF_012912135.1 Brasilonema bromeliae SPC951
TCTCTGGACTGTTAATGACGTTTCCACTAGCTTTTTAATGATTAAATTCTATGAAAACTTATTCAAACTTGATAACCTGGAAGCGGGAGATGTTGCTATAGCCCTTAACCAAGCTCAAAAATGGCTGCGAAATCTGACCATTGAGGGATTAGACAGATTTTTGGAGGAACACAAACCCCAGATTGAAAAAGTCCTTGCTCAACTAAGAGTAGGACAACGAAAAAATATTGAGGAATCTTTGAAACTAATTAAGCAACGTCAACCCTTACCTTTTGCAAATCCCTACTACTGGGCTGGATTTACAGCTTCCGGACGTTAAGCACCAGATCCAGGTACTTTACAAAACTTTTTCGCACCCAGTTTAAACACGCATATACTAAGTGCAGTCGCAGTACCGAGAGGAATGCCTGCACTAGCTGCCAACGGTTCTATAATTGGAGCAATTAATCCAGATTCTAATGCTTGTCTGACTTCCTCTTGACAGATAAATTGGCGGCATTTTTCCAACCAATCATTTAATCCTCTATCTGCTTCCTGTGCAGTTTCCCGCATAACCAGCAGTGGAACGGCATCGTCTAAATAGCCTTCACACTCTTCTATAGTATCCAAAGCTACTAAAGCCTGGGGATTATCCGCCAACTGGCTGCGAAACTGACTAATTTCTTCTGGTGTAACGGTAATCATTTAATAGTTTTAACCAGTAAATAAATATCCGAACTCTTCAGCAATTATAGATCTAATGCTTAATCTAGAAATGTGGCGATGGCGATGCGGAAGCCGCCACCTCCGGTGATCGCACTCGTACCAAATCCGGATCTAATACCCCCTTTATTATTTAGTCCGCGTAGGCGGACTTTGTTTGTGTAGCCGCGATTTCTAATCGCCTGGGTTAAAAGGGGGTTATAAAAGCCGATTTAGTATCACACAACATCAACAGTAGGAATAAGTAGTTGGACAGAATTAATTACACAATGTCATTGCGAATGGAGCGAAGCGGAATGAAGCAATCCCAAAGTCTCTGCGATTGCTTCACTTCGTTCGCAATGACAACTACTCCCTTCCCGGTGTAAGATTACCTATGTTCTTTTTGATTTTCTTGGTGTCCTTGGCGTCTTGGCGGTTCGTTAAATTAGGTATTCTTCTGGCGGGAAGGGAGTAACCAGCCGGACATGATATTAACTTTCCTCCAACAACCGTTGCAACGCCACCCTCATTTCTTCAGGAGTCGTCGTTGTGGTGCCAAACTGTCGCACCACAATACTAGCTGCCAAATTACCTAAAACTGCAGCTTCCCAAGCTGACGCCCCAACAGTTAAACCTAAAGTTAACGCCGCCACTACAGTATCTCCAGCACCTGTGACATCAAACACCTTCGTCCGATTAAAAGCTGGGATGTGAAATGCGCTAGCCTCGCGGTTAAACATACTCATCCCTTGCTCACCACGGGTAATCAGTATATGTTGCGCTTGCGTCAACGCCAGCAAATCTTGTCCTGCTTGAGTCAAAGTTGCTTCATCAGTAATTGCATAACCAACAGCAAGTTCTGCTTCCGGCAAATTTGGAGTAAACAATGTTCCTCCACGATACCGTTCCAGATGTTTTTGAGCATCCACAATAGTTCGAGAAGCAGACAGTGCTGCTGAAATCACGGGCTGAGTTAGAGTTCCATCCCCGTAGTCAGAACAGACAACAGCATCTACGGAATTAATTTGTTCTTTAATATATTGAGATATCTGAACTTGTAAATCTAAGTCTGGCAAATCATCGGATTTTCGGTCTAAGCGAACAATCTGCTGTGTCACCGATTGACGAGAATGACCAGAAATCCGCGTTTTGGTTACTGTTGGGCGACTGGAGTCAACAAAAACGCCATCAGTATTGATTCCCGCAGCTTCCAGAAGACTACGTAGCGCCTTTCCTTGTTCATCTTTGCCCAATAGCCCTACTGCCAAAACTTTTGCTCCCAGTTGGGCAAAGTTGTAAATCGCATTGGCCCCACCTCCTGGTACTTGCTTGGTGGTTTCATGGCGCAGGATCAACACTGGTGCTTCCCGAGAAACTCTTTCCACTTGACCAGTGAGAAACTCGTCTAAAGTTAAATCTCCGATAACCAGTACCCGTGCAGAAGCGAATTTTTCCAATAAAAAGAACAAGCGGTCAGCCGAAGCACGCAGTAAGATGGCAAAATCAGGGTCTAAAGACATAAAGCACAAGAATATTCAACACACAAGCCAATGATTCTACAACCCAAACTCAGGAAATGGCGAGATGAGAAGTGATATCATGTCTGGCTATATTCTTGACGACCACGGGTGCGATTAACGTTCCCGCAAAATATGAAAACAGAAAAACCACAAATAATTTTTTGTGGCTACTAGACAAAAAGGAGTAGTAATTAGATCTATGTTTCAATATAAGGGGTATACAGGTGAACTTGAAATTGATATAGAAAGTGGAATGCTTTCTGGACGAGTGATTGATATTAAAGACGTTGTGTCTTTTAAAGGAAAAACTGTGGAAGAAACTCGTCAAGCTTTTGAGGAATCTGTAGATGATTACTTAGAATTTTGCGCTGAATTAGGAGAAGAACCAGATAAGCCTTTCTCAGGTAAACTTCCTTTTCGCACATCTCCTGAGCATCACCGAAAAATTTTTATAGCTTCTAGAAAGGTTGGAAAGAGTATTAATGCATGGATGGATGAAACATTAGTCAAAGCGGCTGAAGAAATCATTCACGCTTGAGATAAAAGGTAAAAACAGTGTATGAGTGTGGGAAAAGAGTGATTTCGCATTAACTTTTCCCTCCCTCTCTCCCTTTCTCCCTCCTTCTACTCCCGCCACTGCACTTGAACAAAATACGCCTGTCGTCCCCAAAGGTCACGGGTATGTGTGATATTTTCAATTTTGAGGTTAAAGGGAATGGAAGTTGTCAGGTAACGCTGTGCTAAAGCACCAATGTCAGGAGCGAGTTCAGCAGCTGTTGTCGTCGCGACTCCCAAACCTATCAGTTGCTCAATTAGTCCTCGCGGTAGCAGCAGATGCATCCCCACTGCTAGCCCTGCTGTCAGCAGCATTTCTACTGATACATTTGTCCCACAACGGGGGTGTACAGCTAAGTCCCATTCTCCGTTGGTGAGGCGATGTAGAGCGAGTGTGACTGCACGTCGCAAATCGCTGATATTAACTTCACCATAGAGGTAAAATCCACGCTCCGTGGACAAACCGCCCAAGAGTTCGTTGTCAACTTGGAAATTACTTGGTCTTGGTCTTCCTTTGGAAGCTTGGACGTTTTTTGATGCACTCAGAAGCCAAACTGTAGCGTGTTCTAGAGCATGAACCTGACGCAGCATTAAAATTTCTTTTAATCCAGGCAAAAACGACAGCTGTCTGAGTAAATCAGCATCTTGTGTGGGCTGAGGTACTGTAAAATCAGAATTGAAAAAGTTATAGAAAGACAAGCTACCTTTAGCAGAAGCGAAAGTATTCATTGCTACACTGCTTCCTAAGCTAATAAACCAATAGAGATTTCTTTTTAATGTAGCGTTTTAGCCTGGAGATAGTTGCTAAATTTTGTTTACTATTTGGTTTACTTTGATTGACTAAAGGCAAAATCTTTATAAGGACAGATAGCAACGGCAAGGTTCTTCCATTTAAAAGCCAAGAAAGCTTGGTTTCTCTGCTCTGGTGGACAAACTTAAAAAAGAGCAAAGTTGCGCTTTCTGCCGCGCTTTTCGTGTCCTTATGTATACAGTTGGAATAATCTGAGGAAATACAACCTCTACCCAAGACAACATAGTCGAGTACTCTGTGGTGCTTGATTTTGAGAGGTTTACACTTATACGTTAAGTTGTGAGGAGAACAATAAGTAACCAGTCAAAATGAGCTTGGCAGTATACTAGCAGTTTATCTATTCTTTTTGCTCAGGCAGAGGCAAAGTACAGCAATTAACATCATTCAGGCAGACTTTGCCCCATTGCAAAGCCCAGCGGACAAGAGCCACTCGGTTGTCGGTACCTGTTTTGGTGAGAATATTGCTGATATGATTATCAACTGTACGCTTGCTTATTTCTAATTTACCTGCAATCTCTTGGTTAGTTAAGCCAGCGGCCACTAAGTCGATAATTTGCAGTTCTCTGTCTGACAGACTAACGGGGGTCTGAGACTCGCCACCAGCCATAGAGTTACTTTATCCTCCTTGGTATATGTACTCAATCGCTCTATCCCATTCTAGAAGATTCTTTTGTAGGTAGATGTTTCAAGTGTAAGCATAAATACTATTTTTCTTTGAGAGTTGGGTTTACAGAGTAGAGCAGAAGATAGAAAAAGTTCAAGATTGTAAACTGGAAATTATAAGGACGCTATCCTTGCTCCCCCACACCATTACACTTCACCTCATCCCAAATCAGTTATTTATAAGTAATATTTATAAAATTTCCATTAACAATAATAGAAATAATACTGATGGCAAATAAGCAGTGCTCACCATCGTTAATGGCTAAATTGATTCATAGAAATTGCTATTTCATTGTATGAACGACTGCCGACATAGTGACACAAATTATTGTAGATTTTATACTGGCAATTCCTAATCCAAAATCTGAAATTCAATGAGTAATCCTCGTGTTTTGTGCCTGGGTGAAATTTTATTCGACCGTTTAGCTGATCAACTGGGGCGAAAGCTAGAAGAAGTTGAGTCATGGACTGCCTACCCTGGAGGAGCACCAGCTAACGTCGCCTGTGCTTTGGTGAAGCTGGGGACACCAGTGGCATTTATTGGCACCTTGGGTGAAGATGCACCAGGTCATGAATTGGTAGAATTGTTAGAAAAAATAGGTGTGGATACAACTGGAGTACAGCGTCATCCTACAGCACCAACGCGACAAGTGAATGTTGTGCGTTCTCTTGAGGGCGATCGCACTTTTGCTGGATTTAAAGATTATGAAACTACAGAATTTGCTGATACGCGTCTCAAAGCCGATCAAATACCGCAGGAGTTATTTCAAGCAGCAGATTTTCTGGCTTTAGGTACTCTGGGACTAGCGTATCCTGAAAGTGGGCAAGCAATTCACCGCGCACTTCAAATGGCAGAGCAATATGATGTCAAAATTTTGCTTGATGTCAACTGGCGTCCAGTATTTTGGACAAATCCTGACATCGCTCCACAAAAAATTCAAGAATTATTTAAGCATATAGACTTTATCAAACTTTCAAAAGAAGAAGCCGAATGGCTATTTGACACCGCAGATCCTGGGGCAATTACTTATCGCCTCGATACCGTTGAAGGTGTGCTGGTGACAGATGGAGAAAACGGTTGTGCCTACTGCCTTGGCGAAAACGAAGGCAAATTACCTGCTTTTTCCCTCCCCGTTGTTGATACAACAGGTGCAGGGGATAGCTTTGTGGCTGGCTTCATCCACCAGTTGCTCACTCATGGAATTCAAAGCTTAAACGACTCAGAAACCGCGAGAAGAATCGTGACATATGCAAGTGCAACGGGGGCATTAACGACAATGAAACCAGGGGCGATCGCCTCTCAACCCACCGCAGATGAAGTAGAAGCTTTTTTGGCTTCGCATCAAGTTTAGGGGGTAGCACAGCTAACTGGAATAACAGTACAACAAGAAGGCGGGAAGAAAATCTTCACCGCCTTTTGCCCAGCAAAGCCGAGCCAAAAAGGTGAGAGTCATGTCAAAAACAGACTGTGCTGTAGAAAAGGCAATCTTAAAAAGCTTTAATCGTCAATCTCTACTCTCCAACGACGATTCGTTTTGGAACGGTATCCGCTTCCAGTTCACTCAAAGCAGGAGCGCAAGTGCATTGCCAGATGAGATTCTCTTTCCAGAGAATGCGATTCATATTTATACAGATATGCCCTCTGGGTACGTTCTTGAAGCACGAATTAATGGACGGTGCCAAAAAAGCTCTCTTGTCACGGGTCATAGTCTCATCATTCCACGCGGCACAGCTTATTGGCAATCAGACAACCACAAAAGCCAAGGCATAACCTTAGGTTTGAATTTCAGCTTTCTTGAACGCACTCTCTCTGAATCGATTGACTTAGGTTGTCTGAAACTGCATCCTCAATTTCCGACGTTTGATCCACTTATTTATCAAATTGGGCTAGCGCTCAAAGCTGAACTAGAACATAATCCGCATTCTAGCCGCTTATATGCAGAATCTGCCGCGACGTTTCTTGCTACCCATCTTTTCCACCATTACGCCCAAGGCAAACAAAAGGAGCTAATCACAACAAGTGGCTTGCCTAAGTACAAATTACAACAGGTCATTGATTACATCCATGCCAACCTTGAGTGTAATATTGGCTTGACTGAATTGGCTGACTTGGCTCAAATGAGTCTGTCTCACTTCTCTCGATTATTCAAACAATCAACCGGATACTCTCCTCATCAGTTTGTCATTAAGTGTCGCGTCGAGCGTGCTCGTGAACTCCTTCTCAAAGGTGAGTTGTCAATCGCGGATATCACTTATAAAGTCGGCTTTGCCAATCAGGGACATTTAACCAGTCATTTTAAGCGCCTGCTTGGAGTCACACCTAAAGTCGTTCGAGGTAAATAGCACAAACGTGTAAAAAAAGCAAAAACTTGTAAGACCAAATAAGAGTGTGATCGCTACTTTAGAAATCAGGACGCGCCGCAAGTGTCATATCTTGCTTGGTCTTACAAACTACGAGTTAAAGAATCATGATACCTGCACTCCCGTCCTAGAAGTAACAAAACGAGAAAGCTCTCAAGGAGAGATACTCTTATGGCGATAAAATTTACTGGCGGTTGTCTATGCGGATCTGTCCGCTACGAATGTTCCGCCGAACCCATTGCGATGGGAAATTGCCACTGTCGCGATTGTCAACGGGCGACAGGAAGTGCATATGCCTCCGGGCTTCTCGTCCCGCGAAGTGCAGTCACCATCACCGGAGATGTGAAATACTATGACGTGATTGGTGATAGCGGAAGCATTGTTGGTCGAGGCTTTTGCCCAAACTGCGGTTCCCGATTATTTAGCAAACCCCCAATCCCTGAGCTTCTGGGCATTTTGGCAGGGAGTCTTGATGACCCAAGTTGGTTCCAACCTGCGATGGATTTTTACACAGCTAGTGCCCAACCCTGGGATTACATGAACCCAGATCTACCCAAGTTCGACAAGATGCCAGTGATGCAGCAGAGTCTCTGAAGAAACACAGGGGTATAGGGATGTAAGGGTGTAAGGGTGTAGGGGTGTAGGGGTCTAAGGGAAAAGGTATTTCTTTCATTCGTCGCGGGTGGTGCGCCGCCAGTGCACCTGCTCTGAAGAAACACAGGGGTATAGGGGTGTGAGGATGTAGGAGAGTTGGGGAAGTTGGGGTGAGGGAAAAAGGTGTTTTTGTCAGCTGAAATGCTAAGCGTCAAGAACGCACGCTACGCTAAAAGCATAACGAAAACTATACTTTGAAAACATCCTCTTAAAAGAACTACTCTATGACTGTAAAAATCCAGACCGAAAAAGGCTTTCTTACGGCAAGCAATAGTATCAAGACAAATCAAGAAACAGAAAACGAAAAAGTTCTATGTTCTCATTGTCAGCGTACCGCTACAAACGGAATTAAATGTAAAGGGATGTGTGTAGCTGACAATGACTACTAACATAATGATTGACAAAAAACACTTTTTATGAAAATCTCACGAATGATTACAGAGTCACCCGTTACTAACTTTTCTTCAATTTTTTTCTAGAAATGACCTCTAAAGAATGAATTTTTCAGAAGAGTCTCAAGCTAAGCTTAGGGTCAGATAATGCCATCAAAAAATTAGGCTGAAAACTGTTTGGCTAAGCACCCAATTGGGGAGTCACGCAAAAAAACTGTTTCTAGTAAATAGTTACAGATTAGCCGAAATAGAACATCAATCAGCCGCTAGGAGGAGGGTTTTATGATCGTTGTCCATCATCTCAACAACTCGCGATCGCAGCGCGTACTATGGCTGCTCGAAGAATTAGGTATCGAATACGAAATCAAATACTATGAACGCGATGCAAACACAATGCTAGCACCAGCGTCGCTGCGCCAAATCCATCCACTCGGCAAGTCACCAGTGATCACAGATGCAGATCTGACAATCGCTGAGTCAGGTGCCATTATCGAATACATAGTGGATCGCTACGGCAATGGTCGGTTAGTCCCGGGATCAGGTACGTCGGAGCGTCTGCGCTACACGTATTGGTTGCATTACGCCGAAGGCTCTGCAATGCCACTGCTGGTAATGAACTTAATTTTCAACAAGTTTGGCACAGGGGACAGCGCCGCTCAAGACGCGTTCATCGCCCCTCAGATTAAGCTTCACTTTGATTATATAGAAGGCGAGCTGCGTAAGAGTACATGGTTTGCAGGCGAAGAATTCACCGCCGCTGATATCCAAATGAGCTTTCCTCTCGAAATGCTCGCCCAACTTCCTGAACAGGTTGATAACCGACCAAAAATTAAGGAATTTGTCGAGCACATCCATGAGCGCCCCGCTTATAAACGCGCCCTTGAACGTGGAGCTTGACTAGGTACCCATAAACTTTGTTGAACCTGCTCAAAGTTCAGCAATTCAAATAATTTTTTTCGTTGCATTATATCGTCTGTATCTGTATACTAAGAAGAATGCCGAAAACCAAGGCTAAACTTTCGCCCTTTGCAAACCACAGTCGATTCAAAACTAGCTAGCCTGTAAAAAGGTCGAACGAAATACCACGATTCGTTAAATTAGCTGAAAATAACGGTTGAACAATGGCTAAAAGCTTCAATCTTTTGGTTGTTTGTTTGAAAAATAGGGTGGGCTACACCCGAATTTACGCTTGTGGACAAGAAGGAGCCGACTCCCTTGGTAGAAGCAAGAAGCAAACCCTCTAAAGGAAACTTTAGTTGAATGGCTAGCTTTAAATAAGTTTGGTCAAGTTTTGTATAGCAGGTGCATACGTGCTAACAGCATTCAATAGTTGATGATCTTTGACACTCCCAGGCGTAAACGCACTGGGATTCTAAGAAATATCCTACTAATTTTTATAACCTTGCAGCACAGATAGCAGCACCTATGAGTCCTACTTCTTGATTTAGAACAACATACACGGGTATATCTTCAAGCAGGTGACGCATCCTACCTTTTTGAGTGAAATTGAGCATGAATCTGTCTTCTTGAATCAAAGGCAGTATTTTAGGAGCAATTCCACCAGCAATATACAAACCACCGTAGGGTAGAAGTTTGAGGGCAAGATTACCTGCTTCTGCACCGTAAGCTTCTACAAATAACTGCATCGTTTGTTCCGAAAGGGGATCGCTTTTCTCTAATGCTGCTTTCCCAATCACAGCACCGGGATCGACGCTTTTTTCTTGTCTTCCTGCTTCTTGTTCCCAGGTTCTGACGATTTGGGCAATTTCTGGTGATTCAGCAGCAATTTTGCGGTCTCGTAAAAATTGATAAATTGCTAGAACTCCCATCCCAGAAACGACTCGTTCTACAGAAACCCGTTGGATATCATGTTTATCCAGCAGGTATTTCAAAAGCTGAAACTCCAACTCGGTACGGGGGGCAAAGTCAACGTGTCCACCTTCAGAAGCAAAAACTTGATAGTTCTCTCCCTGCTTAATTAAAAATCCTTGTCCCAAACCAGTACCAGCACCAATAATGGCAATAGGGGCTTCGGGGTTAAGTTTGCCAGCCTGTAAAGTTAGCAGATCTTGGTTGTCTAAACCCAAAACACCATAACCAACAGCGGCAAAGTCGTTGATGAGAGTTACATGAGATATACCGAGTTCTTGTTGTAAACGTTCGCTATCAAGGAACCAAACTAAATTAGTCAGCTTCGCGGTATTTTGCACCACTGGTCCTGCAATGGCAAAACACGCTTTTTCTGGAGTTTGTGTGTTAGCCTTGAGCAAGAACTGTTGTACCATTGGTACCAAATCGGGAAAATCTCCACTACGGTACCGTTCCTCACAGATAGTCTGTAATGAAGGCTTTTGTGATGTTTCAACCAATCGTAAGATGGTTTTCGTGCCGCCGATGTCTCCTGCCAATAGTAATGTCATGTGAGTTGTTGTTAATTAAACCGAATGACTTCTTCTACCTGAGTTAAATGGGAGGTATCTCCCTTTAGTTCTAGCAACCACTCTGGGTGTTGACGCACAACTTTTACTAAGGAACATAGGGAAGCCTTCACTTCCGTTCTGGCAATTTCACCTACTAAGCCTATTGTCGCCCCCAATACCGATGCACCATGTCCCACTAAAAGAATATCTTCTGGGGAGAATTCTGTCGTTAGGCATCTAGCAGTTTGTCCCGAACGTTCCTGCATTTTTTCGTAAGTTTCTGGGTAATTTACTGCAATGCGGGAAGTGTAGCTGGTGTCTATTCTGGGGAATAATTCTGCTAACACTCGGGTTGAGAGTCGCTGTGGTTCTTCTGTCATCCAGACGATATTCAGCCATTCGCTTAAGCCTGTTTCTAGCTTGATTGGCAAATCAAGAACTTCTGCCACAGCATTTGCTGTTTGTACCGTCCGCAGGAAGGGCGAAGCGAAAATATGGGCAATGTTTTCTCCCTTCAGGCGCTTAGCTAACTGTTGCGCCTGCACCATACCATCTTCAGACAGTGGTGGATCGTAGCGTCGTTCTGCTGTGAGAAACCAATCAGGGTTAACAAAGTCGAGACGGTTGGCATGTCTTGCGATCCAAACTATTTGATTCATAGTATGATATGGCGTTTTTGCTAGAGTAAAGCCTGTAGCTCCACGTATGCAGCCTTTCAGCGTAGGCTGTCAGTTAAATAATATTACAAAGTGTGTAATTTCTCCCTGATCTTGCTCCAAAGATAAGTAAGCTGGCTAAAAAAATTCAATTGTATAAACAAATGTAAAATCACTTTCCGGGTGCGTTGTCACGCAGCACAACGCACCTTATGCAGCCGTTGATGGGTTAGCTTGAAAATAGCAGAGAGTAGGAATCAGTTTTGATGTACGCAATTCATGAGAGCTACTTACACAATAAAGCAAAGTGCGCGTATCACCTCAAACCAATCATCTGTCTCGAAGAGAACTGATTGTTCGCCTTGTAGTTTTGCTCCTGGATAAAAGGAATTTTCGTAAGCATCGGGTGGATGCTTGTATTCCACTTCAAGCTTAAAATTCTCAGGTAAGGGTTTCACCCCAATTTGATGTTGATGCTGCAATGCGCTTTCTACACCTGCTTGAATTTGCTTAACGGCTTCCTCAGGATGAATTCCCCATACAGACTCACCAATTCCCTTCTTGGTAGTCACTGTTTCGATGTTTGTGTCATAAACTTTTACAGCTTCACACACAGCAGAATCTCCAGACACAAATACGACAGGAACTTTTTCATACGCCGCAGTCATCGCTACTAAATGGAACTCGGCTATGGGTTGATCATTCAGCAGAATACAGTTTAATTCTTCACTCAAAGTATGCCCAAGAGGATTCTTTCCAGATCCAGATCGTGAGTGGTAGCCAATCAAAACTAATGCAGTAAAGCTGCTATTTAACTCTTGAACCATGCTGTAGGGATGACCACTCCATCCTCTAATAAGTTGTGCTGGTAATGGTAATCGATAGGGATCAAGATTTCTACCTGTGTCATGGGCATCCTTAACAATAATCTCAGTTGCACCAGCAGCTGTTGCCCCTTCGCATGCTGCAATGACTTCACGGGTCATTTGCTCTTGAAAGATATCGTATTCTTGTTTACCCAGGGTCGCTTCATCCCAGTGACTGATTCCAGCTATTCCTTCGATATCTGCGCTGATATAGATTTTCATAGGGTCTGTTAATTGCCATCTTAATTGATTGTTGTCTACTCTCAAGAAACATAGGGAACAGGGAACGCTTAACAGGGAACAGGGAAGAAGGGAAACAGTGTTTTTTTCATTCGTAGCGGGTTGCAATGCCACCTATTATCAATGAAACAAACACGTCTTTCCCCTACACCCCTATACCCCTACACCCTTACACTCTTACACCCTCTACTCAGCAATCCGGGCAGGAGAACCCACCCAAGAGGAACTAGCAGGTAGGGATTCGCCTTTCATGAGCATGGACAGGTTGCCTAGGCTGGAATCGGGTTCCATGACAGTATCGTAGAGAACGATCGCACCACTGCCTACCGAACAGCGATCGCCAATAGTCACAGTTGATATCTTCATCACACGGTCTTCAAACAGGTGGGTTTGCAAACCACAATTACTATTGAGTGCCACATCATTCCCAACCTCTATTGTGTCAAATTCGGTGATATCGGTGGTATCGGTGTAAACCTGTCTACCAATTTTACAACCCATTAAGCGCAAATACCAGTTAATAAAGGGAGTGCCTCGCAGCATATCCACCAGTAACGGAACTGCCAGGGTTTCATGGATACAAGTAACTAGTTCCGAGCGAAACACGAAATTCGACCACAAGGGACGTTCTGTCGATTTATACCGACCGATGATTAGCCATTTAGCAATGATGGTGATCGCCGTGGCTGCCAGTCCAAAGCCGAGATAGAGGAACGGCAATATGAGTATCAATGCTGATTCATCCCAATCATCGTTCAGCCTAATCATTGTATCAATAAGTACTGAACTTAGAACGACGATGCAGCTAAGAGGGAACAGCACTCGAACTGCCTCAAAGCTCATGCGTTGCACCACCAGACTAATCGGTGGCTTGTAAGTCGATTGTACTGAAAAACCCTGGACAATTTGCCGTTGTGGTAGGTTAATGGCTGGGGAACCGAACCAGGAGGTATCAGGTTTAGCAACTAAGCTTTTATCGGCGGGAGGAACAGACATACAGCCAATGAGGGTGTCATCGCCAATGATCACGCCTGCTGGTAATAAAGCACTGTTACCAATGAAAGCACGCTTACCAATCCGTGTCGATTCCAAAGACATCCGTCCACGCTCAACTCTGGGTACACCCATAATCACACCATCTGCAATAAAGCTTTCATCGTCGATTGTGACTAAATCAGGAACCACAGAGGATGGTGTAGAGATTTCTGTCCGCCATCCTAGCTTTGCTCCCAGCAGGCGATACCAAGGTAGCAGATACAGCGTAGCGTAAAGCGGACGAATAATATCGAGGCTTAATGCCATCAACTTATCAACATACCACAATCTTACGTAACGATGACTGTCTAACCGACATGATCCCGGTTTAACACGTCCAACGATTAACCACTTGAGTGCGGCAATTTGTAATGCCATCAAGATGACAAACGATAAGGCTATTATTGGTGAAAACAGCAGCCAATTGTGCTGATCACTGATGGAGTACATTTGCTCGACTCCAGGAAGAATTGGCAGAAGTTCCAAAATCGGTAGCGTCAACAATAAAATTGCCTGGAGAGTGCCGAAATAAATTCGTCGCAGTCGCGCAGGACGCGATATCATTTTGCTTTCGTTGATTCCCACGGGAGCAGCAGGAGAACCAGCCCAAACTTCCCTTGCTGGAATCCGTTGTAGCGGTGGCAGCATTGATAAATCTTCCAGACTGGCATTTTCTTCCATGATTGTGTTTCCGCTTAGTACAGCACTAGCACCGACAAAACAACGATTGCCAATCTTAATCGAACCAATTTCCAGCCAACCCTGTTCCACCGTAGCATTTAGCAATCGTGCTTCGTAGCCAAGGCTACTATCTGCACCGATACTTACCAAGTCAGGAACATCGATATTAACCGAATTCAGGTAAACATTAGTTCCAATTTTAGCTCCCAGCAGTTGGTAGTAGATATTGAGCAACGGAGTACCACTCAACAAGTGCGATGGTGTAATCGATAGCAAGTTTTTGACAAACCACCAGCGCAAGTAAAAACTGCCCCAAAGCGGATATTTTCCTGGTTTGACTCGTCCCAAAAGCAACCACTTCGCAACAATGGAGAACCCAAGCATCAAGGGAATGATCCCTGCCAAAGCAGCGATGGACAAGAAAGCGGACTGAAGATTGCTGGCGTCGTTCTCTTGCGTCCAACTGTACGTCAGATAAGGCAGCAACCACTGTAAGGCAAAGCAAAATAGAATGACTATTAGTCCTAATGCTTGAACGGTTACGCTCCTCAGGTAGCGTTTGCGACTCGTACGATGGAAGGGGAGAGGGGCAGTTGGAACGTTTGGCAAAGCTGTTTGTTGCGTCAACCGGGCTGCTAATCCAGCAATGGTAGGGCATTGATAGACATCAAGCATGGAGACGTGACTAAACTCAGGTTGCTCTCGCAGTTGAGACACTAAGCTGGCAGCCAAAAGTGAGTGTCCTCCCAAGTCGAGGAAGAAGTCATCCTTTATAGAAATTTGGGCGTTTGGAAAGAGCTGTTGCCAGATGTTGGCGATACGCGTAGCGTCAAGCCTCTGGCTTATCGCGGACTCCTCCTTTGATAAGCTAAGGGGCAGCGTCTGATCACTGCCATGCTGACGTTGCATCCTTTGGGTTGGCGCAGGCAGCTTTGAGCGGTCTGCCTTACCGTTGGGTAGCGTGGGAATGGTGTCCAAAATTTCGATGAATGCAGGCACCATGTAGCTGGGTAGGCGGCTGCGTAGCGACGTGTACAGGCAATTTTTCAAATCTTTGGGATCAGCAACGTTGACGCGCAATGTGATGTATGCTGCCAACTCTTGTACTGCGTTAGATACAAGCGAAACAATAGCGTTTTCGACTTCTGGATTTTCCAGTAAAACCGCTTCGATTTCTGTAAGTTCGATGCGGTAGCCACGTATCTTTACTTGATGATCGATGCGACCAAGATATTCAATCTCCGAGTTGGAGGTGAATCGACCTAAGTCGCCAGTTCGATACATTCTGGCGTTTGAGGAATTCTGCTCAAACGGATCGAGGACAAACTTGGCAGCGGTAGCCTCCGGAAGGTTGATATAGCCCTGTGCCACCCCAATCCCACTGATACAAATTTCCCCTGATTCTCCTGGTGGAACCGGATGCATATTCTCATCAAGGATATAAACCTTGTATGTTGGTAGCGGTCTACCGATGGTCACTGGTAAGTCTGGCTGCATCTCGGTCCAGGTTGCAGTAATCGTTGTCTCGGTGGGACCATAGGTATTGAGCATCCGGCAACCTGGTTTGCTCCAGCGGTTTACTAAGTCACGCGGGCAAGCTTCACCGCCAACGATTAAAAGGCGCACAGAAGGCAGATCACAATCTATTGTTGCCAGCAGTGTAGGTACACAACTTAGCACTGTGACTTCTTGCTCTTTGAGAAAAACAGCTAGATCCGATCCCACGAGCTGGTAATTGCCTGGAGCGGCAATTAAGGTCGCACCAACACTGAAAGTTACCCAGATTTGCTCTATTGAGAAATCAAAGGCAATGGTTATTCCTTGATAAACCC
This sequence comes from Brasilonema bromeliae SPC951, assembly GCF_012912135.1. Lineage (GTDB taxonomy): Bacteria > Cyanobacteriota > Cyanobacteriia > Cyanobacteriales > Nostocaceae > Brasilonema > Brasilonema bromeliae. The sequence continues at coordinate 15,371 of NZ_QMEB01000084.1, forward strand.
GATCCTGTTGAGTGACTTTGTAAATTGGTGTGCAAAATGTGAAGTAGTTGCAAATGTTGGAATGATTAACAGCAACACCCTTGGGGCGACCGGTTGAACCTGAGGTGTAGATGATGTAGCAAAGTTCGTCTGCGGTGTCCGCAATTGCAATACGGTTTGCTGGCCCAATGGCGATCGCTGCTGCTACAGCATCAAGCAACAAGACTTCACAGCACGCTCCGGCAGTTATGTCAACAAACTGACTGGTTGTTACCAACAAATTGAGGGAGGCATTTTCAGCAATGAAGGCAATCCTGTCTTGGGGAAAAGACGGGTCAAGCGGTACAAAGGCAGCACCACACTTTAGTATTGCCAGCAGTGTCACATAAGTGTTAACAGAGCGTTCGAGCAAAATACCAACTCTGTTCCCTGAACTGATACCTCTACGCAAAAGGTAATGAGCTAACTGATTCGCTCGTGCGTCAAGTTCAGCGTAACTAAGACGTTCCGTATCGCAGATAAGAGCAATGGCGTCGGGGTTAGCATCACATCGTCTTTCAAAAAAGTAGTGAAGACGTTGTGGCGGTATTTCTAGCTGATAAGACTGAGCATTTATAGAATCAATTGTTTCGGAATAGTGTTGCGTGTTACTACAATATTTATTTTCCATTACACTCCTCGGAAAATTGCTAATACGCTTCTGTGACTGGCTTCTGTGGTGCATTGCTTAACTCAAAAAGCAGCCAGTTTCTACGGTTCAAGGAAATGTGGAGATAGTTATAGTTAAGAACTTGAAGCAAAGTATATCATAATCAACGATTTTTGTTTGAAAAGTCTGCGCTCATTTCAAGTAACTAATCAAGTTAAACCTAACCTTTATGAAATTTGTATAACAAAGGTGTTTTGCTGTTTTTTTTAAGCTCCCGACCTTCCAAAAGATTTGCTGCTACGTTCATGCATCTTCAAATCTTAAAATTTTATTTAAAATCAAGTATTTGTAGACAGCTATATTGTAGGCAGCACCAAAAAGCTAGGTACGCTTAAACTGCTTGCTATCTTTTCTTTAGGAAGATATTGCAATAGATAGCAATGTGTAGGAAAAAACAGCTTATATACACTACTTCAGAAGTTTAATCGTTTTGTGTGGCGAGAGAATGGCAATAAAATGGCAATGTTGTGACAAGAAAAACACAGTATTAATACTCACTTGCAGTGCATCACAACTTGTTATGAAAATCCATCAGTATCTGCCTACGCTAACCTACAATTTTCTTAACTCAACCGTATTGAGTTAGGAGGAAATAGAACACGAGGAAATGCGAGGTCTTGATAATATGGTGTTGACAACGATCGCAAGCACAACATCTGGATCAATTGGTTTGGCTATGTGATGTAGAAATCCTGCTGCGATTGCGCAAAGCGCAGACGCAATCATGCGTATCGCTCGCTGTTGATCGAGTTCTGCCGCATAAGCAGTCAGGGCGATTGCCGGAACTTGTCCACCTTGCTCAACCGGAAGGGCACGAATTTGGCGCATCAGCATGTAGCCATCCATCTCTGGCATTCCAATATCGCTGACGACGATATCGGGAATTGATTGGGAAAAAGCTTGGAGTGCATCAATTCCAGATCCAACGGTTGTAACGATCGCATTTGCTTGCTCTAAAATAAAAGCGATGAACTGCCGCGAATCTGCCTCATCATCAACTACTAAGATGCGAATGCCGCTCAAGTCGCTTGTATTAGGTGATAATTGCTGTGGAGTAGGTAGTTCATTTAACTGGGGAGCAAGCGGAATTTGAACAGTAAAGGTGGCTCCTTGTCCTTCACCGGGACTGTCTACTGTGACAGTTCCACCGTGCATCTCAACAATTTGCCGCACAATCGCCAATCCTAACCCCAACCCGCCAAACTTGCGCGTTGTTGCTCCATCTTGTTGGCGCAAATGCTCAAACACATACGGCAGAAAGTCAGAACTAATTCCTTTTCCGGTGTCTCTGACTTGGATTTGGGCATGGGTTCCCACTTGGGCTAACTCAACGGCAATTTGTCCGCCTGGAGGAGTAAATTTCACTGCATTGCTTAAGAGATTCCACACCACTTGCTGCAATCGTCCCGCATCGCCGTTGACTGTGCCGACTGCGTCCGGGATGGTTGTTTGAATGTGCAGCGACTTTGCTTCTGCGGCTAATCGAACCGTTTCGAGGGCGGCACAGATCACCGCTTTAACATCAACGGGTGTTATTGTCAAGCTCAACTTACCCTGCAGAATTCGGGAGACGTCAAGGAGATCGTCAATCAGCTGCACCTGCAATTTGGCGTTGCGATGAATCGTCTCAAGGGCATGAGCGGTTTTTGCAGGATTGAGTTTACCCTGTTGCAAAAGTTTTGACCATCCCAGAATTGGATTAAGCGGTGTACGTAATTCGTGGGAGAGGACTGCCAAAAATTCGTCTTTGATACGGTTTGCTCGTTCAGCTTCTGCTCTTGCTTGTTGTTCTTGAGCAAGGATACGATCTCGTTCAATGTCAAATTGAATGCGATCTGCCGAAGGCAGCAGCGAAGCTATCGCTAATATCCCGTGAAATACCCAGAAGTCGTTCTGGCTGTCCGGTGGAATCTAGAATCGGTGAAACCATCACTTCCCACCATTTCGGAATTCCATCGGCGGTAGGACAGTAACCTTGAAATCGACCTACTCCGCCCGATAACGCTGCTGCGATCGCAGCTTGTGCTGCTTGTCGGTCCTCGCCTTGCCAAAATTCTATCCAATCGCTGTTAACATAACAGCTAAAGTCACAAATTTTTAGTAAACGCTGCCCACCTGAATTTATGTAAAGTATCTTCCCATCTAAGTCGAGTACTTTGATACACTCGTAGCTGCTCTCCAAAATTTTCCGATTCAATTCTTCGCTTTCACGCAGTAACGCATCTGCTTGCTTACGTTCGGTAAAGTCAACCACCACTCCTATCAATCGGGACGGGAGGTTGTGTGCATCTCGGTAAACGCTACCCTTCGCCCAAATCCAACGAAGTTCTCCATCCGAGCGGATAATTCTGCATTCAAAATCCCAATCTGCCCAAGTTGAGAGCGTGTGCTGGAACTTTTGAGCAACAGATGCTCGATCATCAGGGTGAACGTATGTTAAGAAGATTTCGTAGTTCCATTCTGGCAGCAGCGACTCATAACCAAAAATTTGGTCGTGTCTGAGCGATCGCCTCGCGGTGTAGGGTTGTCTCGTCAAATCTAGATCCCACTCGCCAATCTGGGAAGAGTCGAGCACAAACCGTAATCGCGCTTCACTTTCTCGCAGGGCAGCTTGAGCTTGTTTTCGAGCAGTGATGTCCATTGACATACCTATCATACGCTCTGGATTGCCTGTTTTGTCATAAAGTGAACAACCCCGTATCAGTGCCCAGTGAATACTAGCATCGTCCCAAACAGTGCGGTACTCCACATCGTAATCAGTGCGATTAACGATTGAGTCTTGTATTGCTGCTTGCACCCAAGCCCGATCATCTGGATGAATCCGTTCCATCAGAACCTGGTGCGAAAACTCAGCTGAAAGTGGAACACCAAAGTTCACTTTGCATTGGTTAGAAACAGACAAAACGTTTGTCTTGAGATCAAGTTGCCAAGAGCCAAGCTTACTGGTTTGTAGTGCCAGTCTCAGCTGTTGTTCGCTTTCTCCCAAGGCAGCTTCGACGCGCTTGCGTTCAGTAATGTCAACTAGCCAGCCATCCCATGCACTTCCATCTGAGGTTAACTCTGCACTGGATCGGCCCTGAATCCACTTGAGTTGCCCCGACGGGGTGATCACGCGTCCCACCCAATCCCACGGCAGAAAGTGCTTGATTGCATAAGCAACCGATGCTTGAAAGGAGGCTAAGTCTTCTGGGTGGATCAACCTCCAAATTGAATTAGCATCTCGGAGCGCGGTTTATGGCTCTACTTCAAACAAGTCGCAGCAGCCATAATTAACGAAGACAAAGCGATCTGAACCATCTACACCAGGAACATAACGATACACCATCCCTGGCATGTTACTGAGCAGGGTTTGAACTCGGTCTTGAGTTTCATGCAGCAATTTCTCTGTTTGCTGTCGCTCTAATTCTGTCGCAATCCGTACAGCAAAGATTGTCAGGAGTGATTCAGTTAATGCGTTCGCGGTAGCGTGCCGGAGGCATCTCGCCTCTAAGGGTTTGTTGTCCATCACACCCAGCAACCCAAGTGGAACACCTGTCGAGTCGAAGAAGGGAATTGCGGCATAGCTTTCCACCTGAAATGGAGCCAACAGGGGGGCGTCCGGGAACAGCTGCTGCACATTGCGGGGATAACAGCACAGCTTGCGTTGCTGGATAACTTCTTGGCAAGGGGTGTCGCGCAGCAAATACTCGAAGTTTTCTGCGATGCGTCCATCTGCACAAACTGCGATGACGTCAATCGCCTCTGGCTCACGGTTTGCTAACAACCCAATGTAAGTATACTTCACGCCTAACGCCTTGCTCAGATGTTGCACGAGCGAGTAGAGAAACATTTCTCCTACGTTTGCAGCAACACCAGCAGAGACGTCGGTCAACGCTGCATTCGTTTGAGCCACTTTCCGAGCAGACAGCCGTAATTCCAGTTGCGTCATCACTTGACGACTTAAGATGCGTAAGCCATTGATTTGCTCTTCACTCATCTGGCGTGGAGTAAAGTCCAGCACACACAGCGTTCCAACAACATAGCCATCCGAGGTAATCAGGGGAACGCCTGCATAGAAACGGACATCCTGTTGACAGACTGCTGGATTTGTGGTAAACTGCGGGTCTGCCTGCGTATCTGGAATAATTAACGAGTCCCCATTTTGCACAACAGCAGGACAAAATCCCACACTCAACGGCGATTCCGTCATTTTGTCTCCAACACTCGACTTAAACCACTGGCGGTCAGCATCCACAAAGGTAATCAGCGCCACTGGAGTTTGGCAAATCTGAGCTGCTAATTGCGTCAGATCATCAAACGCAGCTTCCGGCAGAGTATCCAGGATATCGTACCGACGCAGTGCTGCCAACCGGTTTGTGTCAGTAATGGGGAGAGGGAGTCTTGGCAAAGAGTCTTCAGGCAACATTTAGTTCTAGGGGAACTCGTGAAAAAATCAAGATTTGAAAATCGACAACTGGCTGGTGTGAGTCATGATCATGAAAGCTTTCTGTAAAGAATTATGAACTACCCAGGCTCTAGTTAGTTTCATCAACCCAAATAAGCCTTTTTCACTCGCTCATCGATGATTAATTCCGAAGCTGCACCTGACAGGGTCATACAACCAGCTTCTAATACATAACCACGGTCTGCAATTTGTAGGGCAAGGTTAGCGTTTTGTTCAACTAAAAGGATAGTAACACCTGTCGCACGCAAATTCTCAATAATACTGAAAATTTCACGAACAATTGTAGGAGCTAAACCTAAGCTAGGCTCATCTAAAAGCAAAAGTTTCGGTTGACTCATTAAAGCACGGGCTATGGCTAACATTTGTTGTTCACCACCACTAAGAGTTCCTGCAAGTTGACTACGTCTTTGTGCTAAACGTGGGAACATATCAAATTGGTACTGAATATCATTTCTGACCTCTGTTTGATTGGGACGAATATAAGCACCTAATAGTAAATTATCTAAAACTGTTTGCCGAGCTAATACTCTTCTTCCTTCAGGACAGTGGGCAATACCTAATTGTACAACTTCATGAGGTTGGCGACGGGTAATGTTACGTCCATTGTAGATAATTGTACCATGACGAGGATTAACTATTTTGGAAATAGCCCGGAGAGTTGTCGTTTTGCCAGCACCATTAGCACCTATGAGGGTAACGACCTCACCATTGTTCACAAATAAGTTAATATTTTGTAGAGCTTCAATGCCCCCATAGTTAACAAAAAGATCTTTTATTTCTAATATCTTGAAATCTGGTTTTTTATTTAATATATCTGTCTTCATTTGTTTACATATGTAGTTATCAATTATCAGTTATCAGTTATCAGTTAAAAATTATTTGATAACTGTTCACTGTTCACTGTTCACTGATTTCTCCTTAATCGTTGCCTAAGTATGCTTCAATGACCGCTGGGTTATTTCTGACAACAGAAGGTTCCCCCAAAGCAATTAGCTGACCAAAATCTAAAACGGCAATACGGTCACACAAATCCATAACTAAAGGGACATGATGCTCAATGATAATTATCGTCAAGTTGAATAGATCACGGAGATTACGAATAAATTTACTCAGTTGTTGCTTTTCACTAGGGTTCATACCAGCCGCAGGTTCATCTAACAGTAAAATTTGCGGTTCTAAGGCAAGAGCACGGGCAATTTCTAGTCGTCTTTGGTCACCGTAGGAGAAGTTTTTGGCTTTTTCGTGGATACGCTCACTCAATCCAACAAGGTCTAGTAATTCTAAAGCTTTTTGCTTACTTTTTTCTTCTTCTCTCGGAGCAGGTGGCAATCCTAGAATACCTTTTATTGTATTGCTATTGATACGGCAGTCGCGCGCGATTCTCACATTTTCTAACGCCGATAGTTCACCAAATAAGCGAATATTTTGAAAGGTTCGTGCAATACCCAAACTTGCAATTTGATGGGGATGCTGTTGAGAAATTTCAGCACCTTGATAAAGTAATTGTCCGCTAGAAGGTGTAATGAAGCCTGTCATTAAATTAAACAGAGTTGTCTTACCAGCACCGTTGGGACCAATCAGTCCAAAGATTTCATACTGGATGATTGTAAAAGAGACATCATTTACCGCCACTAGTCCCCCAAAACGACGAGTGAGGTTTTTCACCTCTAATATTGGTAATCCAAATAAATTTTGATTTGATTTTTTATGAATCATTGCATTTATTTTAATATGTCATTTTTGCGGTTTTTCCCTTTTTTAAATAAGTCTGGATGGACAAGACCTTGAGGAAAAAAGATTGTACCAATAACTATAAGTAATCCAAAGATAATTAATCTACCATCTCGTAGAAATTGCGCAAACCAAGAAGGTAAACCGCTGGTATCTGCTATTGCTCTCAACACTTCTGGCAGAGCTGTAAATACCATACCTCCAACAACTGGACCGAGAAAAGTTCTGGAACCACCAATTAACACAAAAGTTAAGTAGATAATACTCGCATCAAAGGTGCCTTGACGTGCATTCCAAGTGTTGAGAAAGTGAGCGCTCATTGCACCAACCATCCCTGCCAGAATACACCCTAATGTGAATGCCCAAACTTTATAGTAAGTCAGGTTAACTCCCATCGCACTGGCTGCTAATTCATCCTCACGGATAGCGATGAATGCCCTTCCGACTCGGATGCGTTCTAAACGGTAAACCAATACAATGCTGATGAGCAACAATGGCAGGGCAATCCATAAATATTCAAT
>NZ_QMEB01000085.1 GCF_012912135.1 Brasilonema bromeliae SPC951
TTAGGGGCTAGCGGTGAGACAGCGCTGCAGGAGGGTTTCCCTCCGTAGGCGACTGCGAACCCGTTCGGCCTCAAGCCGTGCCGAAGGCATAGGGCTTCCCGTTCGCCGTTAGGCGTTCCGTTGGCGCAGCCTCTCCGATAGGAGAAGGAAAGGGTAGCGAAGTCATCGCAACAACAAGATATTCTAAATAAATCAATAAATTTACTTAAAAATCTTGGTAGTTCGTAGATAATATATCTATCTGTCAGTGGATGCAGCTCATGCTCTGTTGCCTCAACCCAGCCTGTCATAATCCGCCGAATCCTGATGGCACAATATTTTGCTCCAACTGCGGTGTAGGATTGGTAGTGCTGAGAAACCGCTATCGCCCGATAAAATCCTTAGGTGCTGGGGGATTTGGCAAAACTTATTTGGCAGAAGATATTGACAAATTGAATAAAAAATGCGTAATTAAACAACTTGCGCCACAAGTTCAAGGAACTGGCGCACTGCAAAAGGCAACAGAATTATTTGAGCAAGAAGCAAGGCGACTCGAACAATTAGGCGAATATCCACAAATTCCGACGCTGTTAGCTTATTTTGAGGAAGATAATTGTTTGTATTTGGTGCAGCAGTTTATAGATGGGCAGAATTTATTGAAGGAATTACAACAACAAGGAACTTTCAGCGAGGGAAAGATACGGGATTTATTGCAGGATTTGTTAAATATTCTCAAGGTAGTGCATCAACACAAAGTTATTCACCGGGATATTAAGCCAGAGAATATTATTCAGCGTGGCGATCGCAAACTTGTTTTAATTGACTTTGGTGCATCTAAGCAACTGACAAAAACAGTGATGACTGCAAAAGGAACAATGATTGGTTCTCTTGGTTATGCACCACTGGAACAGATGCAGGGAGGAGAAGCTTACCCAGCAAGTGATTTATATAGTTTAGGTGCAACTTGTTTTCATCTGTTAAGTGGAATTCATCCTTGGGAACTGTTCACTAAGCAGGGTTATACGTGGGTGTCTTCTTGGAGACAGCATTTACAGCAACCAGTGAGTCTGGAATTAAGGCGGATTTTAGATAAGTTGCTGCAAGAGGATTATCAGCAGCGTTATCAGTCGGCGGAGGAAGTTTTACAAGATTTAAATCCAGCGCCACCGTCTACTAAAGTATCTTCTCAACCTCCAATATCTACGCCAAGAGCATCAGCAAAGTCACCAGTAAAACTAAAAGCATGGCAACAAAGATTACTTGCGGGTGTAGCTATTACTCTAGGGGGATTAGTGTTAACCCAGTTCGTTGGCTATGTTCGCTATGGCTTATTTCCAACTAATCCCATATCTGTAATTGCTAGCCAAGATAGCGATGTTTTCTTAACAAGAACTTTAACAGGGCATTCCAACTCGGTTAGTTCCGTCGCCATCAGCCCAGATGGCAAAACCCTTGCCAGTGGTAGTGATGACAAAACCATCAAACTGTGGAATCTAGTAACTGGAGAGCAAATTCGCACCCTCACTGAGCATTCTAGCCCGGTTAATTCCGTCGCCATCAGCCCAGATGGCAACACCCTTGTCAGTGGTAGTGATGACAGGACAATCAAACTGTGGAATCCTGCAACGGGAGAACAAATCCGCACTTTCAGAGGGCATACTGGCTATGTTAATTTTGTCGCTATCAGCCCAGATAGTAAAACCTTTGCCAGTGGTAGTTCTCACAAAACCATCAAATTGTGGAATCTGACAACGGGAAAACAAATCCGCACCCTCACTGGGCATTTTAAATCGGTTGATTCCGTCGCCTTGCCAGTTATAATAAGACCTCAAAGCCTGGAACCTGATAAACAACAAGTTATTTCCGTTGCCATCAGCCCAGATGGCAAAACCCTTGCCAGTGGTAGTTATGACAACACAATCGAACGGTGGAATCTGGAAACAGGAGAGCCAATCCGCACTCTCACAGGTCATTCTAGCCAAGTTAATTCCGTCGCCATCAGCCCAGATGGCAAAACCCTTGCCAGTGGTAGTGGAGACAAAACCATCAAACTGTGGAATCTCACAACAGGAGAGCAAATCCGCACCCTCACAGGGCATTCTGACTGGGTTAGTTCCGTCGCCATCAGCCCAGATGGTAAAACCCTTGCCAGTGGTAGTTGGGACAACACCATCAAACTGTGGAATCTCACAACAGGAGAGCAAATTCGCACCCTCACAGGGCATTTTAACCGTGTTTATTCTGTCGCCTTTAGCCCAGATGGCAAAACCATTGCCAGTAGTAGTTACAACACCATCAAAATTTGGCGGTTACGGTAGTGATAAAATCGCTACAGCTAAAAACTACGCCAAAACCTAAGTGTGAAAACTGACAGCATCTTTTATCGTCTCTTTCAAGAATTTCCCAATATCTTCTTTGAACTGATTGGTAACTCTCCCGAAACAGCGAATCTCTACCAATTTTCTTCAGTTGAAGTCAAGCAAACAGCCTTCAGAATTGATGGTGTATTTCTTCCCATCCAAGATGAAGAAGTTCCTATTTATTTTGTCGAGGTTCAGTTTCAACCAGACACAGATATTTACTTACGTCTTGTGTCGGAAATTTCTTTATACTTACGCCAAAACAAACGCAAAAATTCTTGGCGAGGAGTCGTGATTTATCCTAGCAGAGATATAGATAAAGGTGAGAAACAAGATTTATGGGAATTCTTCCATAGCCAGCGTATCAGTCTAATTTACTTAGATGAATTAGGTGAAGCTGCATCACTGCCGCTAGGCATTGCTACGATAAAATTAGTAATTGAAGAGGAAGATACAGCCATTAGCACCGCTAGGGAATTAATCAACCGTATCCAGCAATCAGTAAATTTGCAACTGCCACAAAAACAATTACTAGAATTAATAGAAACAATCTTAGTTTACAAGTTTCCGAAAATGAGTAGAGAGGAGATAGAAGCAATGTTTGGCTTAAGCGATTTAAAGCAAACGCGGGTTTACCAAGAAGGACGTTTAGAAGCAAAATTAGAAGCTGTACCTAAGCTTTTAGTATTGGGCTTAACGGTGGAACAAGTAGCACAGGCTTTAGATTTAGATGTAGCACAAGTCCAGCAAGTAGAACAGCGAACGCAATCAAATGAATAGTAAGGTAATACTGTTTTCAAAATTCATTTCAGCGATATTAAAGTATGAGTAGGGAATTAGCATCAGTCAAGATTATCTAGAGCTATAGCAAGCGATGCTCCAGCAGGGAGCCAGCAAAGCTGATCGCACAGGTAACAAGTAAAATATACCAACAACACAGGACTATTGATCCTGATTATTCTTCTCTTGCTGGACTCTTTTGGCGATCGCTTCTTCAATTATCCGATTATTCTCTTCTATAGGTTTACCATCTTCAGTAAACATCGACGGATATATAATTGCTTGTGAGTCGGGAGTACGGCGACTAAACAGGATTTCCAATGCTTCTATATCTTCCCGATGATCCAGCACATATGCCCTCAATTCTTTTGTGGACATTTCTGCAAAATTAGGTTTCATTTACAAATCTCCAAGTTCCATCACGAAATACAAGGATTTGCAGTTCATCACCTGCCAAAATAAACACATTGCCAGTTGTGTCACTAAAACGGAATAGCTGAATTTCGCGGTAGAAATTAGACAAGTACTGGCAAATAATCACACATAAGTGCTTGCCGGGTTGTAGGGTATATATTCTTTTCCTCAATTGTGACATAAATAATATTAAGCCTTATACCATTTCACGAAATTGGTGATACAAATTCTTTCACCCCTGCTCCCCTGCTCCCCTGCTGCCTATTTGTATCAACATTAAAGTAAAACGGTATTACAGGTTGAACAATCTCGGTTAGCCCAAATGACGACTTCCATGTTTTATGCTATGTATTACCCAAGCAGCTGTGTTACTCCGTTGGCGAGGACATCATGTGCCAACTCCTTAAGAGGTAAAAATGTTTGATCTTCAAAAGCATTACGTAATGGATGAAAATCAGCAACCTGTAGCCGTTCAAATTCCCATTGCTGATTTTGAAAAAATAGAAGAAATCTTAGAAAACTATGGTTTAGTGCATTTAATGACAGAATTAGAGGATAACGAACGTCTTTCCAAAGAAGAAGCTTTGAAATATTACCAGTCTCTTAAGGGTAAGAATGTGGCAAGTTGAATACACCAAAAGATTTCTCAAAGACTTGGCAGCTTTACCAGAAGATATGCAAGCTCGTATTGAACCGATTGTATTTGAAGAAATACAGTCCGACAATCCTTTTGATTTAGGATATCTGGAAAAAATGAAGGGATATCTTGATAAATATAAAATTCGTGTTGGCGATTATAGAATTGGCATTACGGTAGATAAACAGACGAATACACTAATTTGTCAACGTGTAGCTCATCGCAAAGACATATACAGAATTTTCCCTTAATTCCAGGGTTTTTCAAGTAAATAAATCACAGGTAGAGGCACAGCATCCTGTGCCTCTACCTTATGCTATGCGCTACAGATTCTTTAAATAATCCAGAAGCGCCTCATTCACCAAATTAGTCATCGGCTTGTTCTGACGCGACGAGATTTCCTTCAATCTGTCGTAAACTTCATCCTGAAGGGTGACGCGATGGCGGTTTTTGCTTGTCGCAATCGTCGTGTTAGCGATCGCCACTTCCTGACGTTCACTCTCTTCTGTAATTCCTGCTGTGGTAGAATCTGCCATTGTCTCAACTAAACCATCAGCATCGTCTGTGATTTCTGGTGGTGCAACAGTTTGAGATTCGTAGTTAGCAGCAAACTCGCGGATAGCATCAAAACCAATGCGATCGCAAAAATCACCGAATGTTTCTTCTGTCTGACGCTGCTGCTTGAAGTAGACAAAAATCGGCTCTAGCTGGGTTTCTATGTCATTGTCGTGCAGCCGTTCCATATAAGGTAATGCCAGCCGTGTTTGATTGGGCGAACCTCCTAGCCAAACTTGGTAAGATTCCGGTGCGCTACCCACAAAGCCAAGTTCTGCCATGTAAGGACGAGCGCAGCCGTTAGGACAACCCGTCATCCTTACCACAAAATGCTCATTTTGTAAACTCACTTTATCCAAAAGGGCGCGAATCCGCTCTAAAATTCCCGGTATTGCTCGTTCTGATTCGGTGATTGCCAAACCGCAAGTCGGCAAAGCTGGGCAAGCCATTGCATACCGTACAAGGGGGTCAATTTTCTCTAGTTCAAAAATGACTCCGTGACTGCTAAGAATTTTTTGAATCGCTTGCTTGTTCTTTGGTTGAATATCGTAAAAGACAACGTTTTGGTGGGGTGTCAGGCGGATAGGCAAGTTATACTTTTCGACAATTTCCCGCAAAGCTGTTTTGAGTTGGAAGTCGCCTTCATCCTTAATTCGACCGTTGTCGATGGAAATACCCAGGAATAGCTTACCGTCGCCTTGTTCATTCCAACCGAGAAAGTCATGATATTTAAACTCTGGCAAGGGCTTAAAGGGTGCGAGTGACTTACCAAAGTATTCCTCGACTTGGGAGCGAAACTTATCAACGCCCCAATCGTGAATGAGATATTTTAACCTGGCGTGACGGCGGTCAGTGCGATCGCCATAATCTCTTTGAGTCGCAACAATCGCCTTAACAAGATCGTAAACGTCATCTTTTTCTACGTAGCAAATCGGGTCTGCTACTCTAGCAAAAGTTTCTTCTTTATTATGTGTTCGTCCTAAACCACCGCCAGCAAAGACATCAAATCCCTCTAACTCTTCCTTGTCATTGGTTATGACTACCAAAGTCAAGTCTTGGCTATACAAATCTATCGAATTATCTCCTGGAACCGTCACACAAACTTTGAACTTGCGCGGCATATAGTAAGTGCCGTAAAGAGGTTCTTCTTTGTCGTGGAAAATTGTGCCAGTGCCATTTTTCTCTCGCGCCGCCTTCACCTCTGGGTTTTCCTCAGCACTAATTGCCATTTCCCCATCTAGCCAAATTTCGTAGTAAGCGCCTGTTTGGGGTGTTAGCAAGCTGGCAATATTGTCGGCATATTCCCAAGCGTACTGATACTCAGGCTTATTTTTAAACGGTGCTGGAGGTGCCATGACGTTGCGGTTCAAGTCCCCACAAGCTCCCAGCGTTGAACCCATATTCTTGATTATGGCAGCAAATGCTGCCTTAAGATTTTTCTTTAAAATCCCATGCACCTGAAACCCTTGACGAGTGGTTACTCGCAAGGTGTGGTTACCATATTCATCTGCCAGCTTATCTAAAGTCAGATACAGCTGCGGCGGGACTAACCCACCCGGATTTTTCGTCCGCAGCATGAACTGGTAGTCTTTTTCTTGTCCCTTAACCCGATTATCACGATTATCTTGTTGGTAAGAACCATGAAACTTTAGTATTTGTATAGCATCTTCACTAAAATGAGTTGTATCCTGAAGTATTTCGGTTGCAACAGGTTCACGCAAAGAATTGCTGCGTTCCTTGATTGCTTCTACTTTGGAAGGCTTACGGCTTGTGGTCAGAGGAGCAGATTTAACCATTAGATTGGTACACAGTTTTTTCAAAAAATGATCACAATGTGCCGTAAAGTACTTCAGAAGCACCCTTTCGGCTGATTTATTTCCGATAATCCGGTCGGAATTAGGAGAAATATAATGATTTTAACACGCCAAAAAGCCGGGTTTTTCAGCGATGCAACACTTAGATAAACCCAGCAATATTACTTATACTAAAGTTATGAGTCTTGACTTATCATTTGCCGCTTGAAAATAGGCAAATGATTCGTCTATAATTCCTCAACCTAACAGGATATCGTTCCTGTCAGGATTTGCTAATGGCTGTAGTTCAACCCGACAATTGAACTACAGCTTTACCTAAAGCGATAGCCAACACCACCACTGACGTTGAAAGCAGAAGCAGGGCTATTTTTGTAAGCATCAACTCCTAAGTTAGCGTTGCCATAAAGCATAAAGCTATTACCCAGTTCTGATTCTACGCCAGCAGTCAGCGCGACTCCATCTTTGTTGCCCAATGGACTTGCTTTACCATCTTTCTCCACAAAAGAGTAACCAGCACCGAGGTAAATATTAGTACCTTTGCCAATGCCTAAATCTGCGGAAATTTGTGGGATGATAGCAGTTGTTTCTTCACCCCAGAGGAGTTGACCGCGTGCAGACAAAGGTGTGTCTCCTAATTTATAGCGACCTGTGACATTTCCACCAAATGCAGCTGCATCACCCTTTTGCCCACCATTGGTGAGACCACCAGAAACACCAACACCAACATAGCTAGCATCAGTACCGTTTTGTGTTGGTCGAGGAAGAGCAGAAGCAAGACCCGCCGAGAGGAGAATAGGAGCAACGACAACAGAGGACAATGCAGAAATTGTCACAAAAGATTTAAGCAACCGTTTCATAATCTTTACCGATATTTTGTAGGTATTGATTTTAAATACATGTCGAAAAACTAACTACAATGTTCCAGATATTTTCTAAAAATTTTTCTTGTCTGTTGTTATTAATGCAGAATATATCAAGTAGTTTCTCTAGATATAAATAAGAGTTTTATAATTACATGGTGTCATTTTTTTATCCGGAACTTTCTTTTGAAAAGTAGACACTTGTTTGACTGGCACATAATTCTCATCCCACAGATACGGGTCTGGGAGGATTTTGCGACATTCAGTCAGTTTTGATTAAGGATTGCAGTACAGACATTGTGCTGGGTCTGCCTTTTCTAATCCATCTGGAAATAACTTTTCTTTAGAAAATCCACATTTTTGACATTTATATACTGCTGCAATAGTTAGTTGTGTGGGTGCGTGACAATACGCGCAAGGTAATCCTTTTATCCTTTGAACTAATTCAAAACCGGGACAAGAACAGTTGGGACAAGCATGATTTAGTTTTCTGACTAAGTCATGAGTCGATGCAGCAATATTTTTCATCCTTGTGGGATTATATAAAGCCCGCATATCCGTTTCTATATAAACCTTGCCATCTTTGGAACTGTTTAAACCAAATTGAACTGCTTCTACAAGTTGCTCTCTAGTCTTAATACCTTTGATAATTTCATCTTGACTTCTGGGTGAGGAACTCAAGCTTACGACTAGGGCGTGTTCGGGAAAGCCAATTGTATCTGCAAAATCTTGCGCTTCTTC
The DNA here is from genome assembly GCF_012912135.1 of Brasilonema bromeliae SPC951. GTDB lineage: Bacteria > Cyanobacteriota > Cyanobacteriia > Cyanobacteriales > Nostocaceae > Brasilonema > Brasilonema bromeliae. The sequence goes on from NZ_QMEB01000085.1 coordinate 8,141, forward strand.
TAAACTGTTCACAATCCTATGATTGAAGTTCGTTTCAGTAGAAATTTCTTGACCAATAATTTCTAGCCCGTTTGTTTTGTCTAATAAGATGACAACTTCCCGATTACAAGGAATAAATGGGCTACCAGGGTGAGGACCAAATGTACCTTCACTAGCTATTGCTAAAGTCTCACCTGTCATAGTTAATACTGTTTCTGCTTTTAGCCTTGCTGCTTCGATTTGCGTTCCTACCCGTTTGATTTCCCTGGTAAATGTACCAAAACGGTCAGTATTAAAATATTTGGGAACTACGACTTTGATGCCTAACTCTTGTTCAAGGATAGGAGCAATGACCTTTTCCTTATGATGCATTGTCGCTAGTACTGCTACTCGATTGGTAAATAGAGGATGATGATTCATAACTCTTTACAATTCCTCAGATAAGATTAACCCCAGAGCACTCTTGTTTTGAAGAGAGTGACGAAATATTAGATTTTTTTCTTGACTTTATAGTGATTTTGTGTGATTTGAAATTTTCTTCTCAAATGATGAAACTCCTATCTTACACCTATCCGTATAAATAAAGGGTAAGTGAAAAGCAGCGCGATAAAGTTACATTACTTTTTGGGAATTTTATCGCTAAATTAAGGGTTATGGAATTCATACTGAGTTAATCCAATACATTGTTTGTGGGGATCAAAATGTCATAAGAATCATTACAAAAATACAATAGTTACTATAAGTCAACAGTTATGGCTTACTATTGGTCGTGGTAAAATCTAATAGTTACTATCGAATTGCTTCTATAAGATAGAGTAAATTCAATTAGGATACGTATTTTATTAAATTTTTTCTTATAGGAACCATATAAGATTTTTTTAAGATTTTGGTTGAGATATTAACCACTGCTGATTCAAAAGTGATAATCTTATCTACAACAGTAAAATCTGCTCATTCAAAACACCTCAGTTCATGTAATTGAGGCGGCGATAGGTTTGAAATTAGGTGTGAATAACACATTAAGAAAGCAATGAACATAATTGTTCTGTTGCCTTGATTTGCATACCCAAAAACAATTGTAATTTACAAAATGTAATGTTATGAGTGACTTTTCAAATCAATTTTCTCGACGTAAATTTTTGTTAACCGCTGGAGTTTCTGCTGTAGGGTCTGTATTCCTTAAGGGTTGTTTGGGAAATCCTCCCGACACTGCTAGCACAAGTCCAGTACAACAAGCTGTTGCGACCAATGTCAGTGCAGCGGATAAACCAGAAACAACTAAAGTTAAGCTAGGGTATCTACCGATTGTTGAAGCTGCTCCTCTGATTATTGCAAAGGAAAAAGGCTTCTTTGCTAAGTATGGAATGACCGAAGTTGATATATCCAAGCAAGCTAACTGGGGTTCGGCAAGAGATAACGTAGAAATTGGGGCTGCTGGAGGTGGAATTGATGGTGGTCAATGGCAGATGCCTATGCCCTATCTGATTTCTGAAGGACGCATCACCAAGGGTAATCGAAAAATACCCATGTATATCTTGGCTCAGTTGAATACTCAGGGTAATGGAATTGCGGTCGCAGCTAAGCACCAAGGCAAAGGTCTGAGTGTGAAGATTGCTGGCAAAGAAACGTTTTTTGCTCAGCTCAAATCAGCAAAAAATATCTTCAAAGCTGCTATGACTTTCCCAGGAGTGAATCAGGAGTTTTGGATTCGCTACTGGTTAGCTGCATCGGGTGTCGATCCAGACAAGGAAGTTCAACTATTAACAGTACCAGCAGCTCAAACGGTTGCAAATATGAAGACGGGGTCGATGGATGCCTTTAGTACTGGTGACCCCTGGCCTTACCGAATTGTCAAAGATAAGATTGGCTTCATGCCAGTATTAACTGCAGAAATCTGGAAAAACCATCCAGAAGAATATCTTGCAATGAGGGCAGATTGGGTTGACCAAAATCCCAAGGCGACTAAAGCCCTTTTGAAGGGTCTGATGGAAGCCCAACAATGGTGCGATAACTTTAACAACAGAAAAGAACTCGCTCAAATCCTTTCAAAGCGGAATTACTTTAACGTGCCTGCAGACGTTCTCAACGATCCATTCATGGGTAAGTATGACATGGGTGATGGTCGCACTGTTAACGATAAAAAAATGGCATCTCTGTATTGGAAAGATGAAAAAGGTAACGTCTCCTATCCATATAAGAGCCATGACCTCTGGTTTTTAACAGAAAGTGTGCGCTGGGGCTTTTTACCAGAAGATACCTTAACAAATGCCAAAACACTGATAGATAAAGTTAACCGTGAGGATTTGTGGAGACAAGCTGCAAAAGAATTAGGTGTTCCAGCTGCTGACATTCCCACCAGTACATCCCGTGGCGTTGAAGAATTTTTTGATGGTGTCAAGTTTGACCCAGAAAATCCAAAGGCCTACTTGCAAAGTCTGAAGATTAAAAAAGTAAAAATTTAAGCTCAGTTTTGACTCAGTAAGAAAAACCAAATTTCAAGAGGAAAGTAACAATGGTAACTCTGCAAAGACGCTCTCGGGCAAATACTGTTGATAATGCTTGGTTGTCTCGTCTGCAAAAGCAATATCCTGGTTTGATACCACCGATTATAGCGATCGGCATCTTTTTAGTTCTATGGCAGTTGTTTGCTTGGATTCCTGGCGCAACACTACCAGGACCAATCCAGGTCGTACAAGACACTTGGATACTGATTCTGTATCCTTTTTATGACCGAGGTGGTACAGACAAGGGTTTATTTTGGCAAATCTTGGCAAGTTTACAACGGGTAGCAATTGGTTACTCATTTGCGGCAATTATCGGTATTAGCTTGGGGATTGTGATTGGTACAAGTAAAGTCATGTCTAGGGCTTTAGATCCAATGATCCAATTATTCCGAACTGTACCACCTCTAGCTTGGGTGCCGATTTCTCTTGCAGCTTTACGACAAAACGAACCTGCTGCACTATTCGTCATTTTTATCACAGCGATTTGGCCCATCTTAATAAACACAGCAGTTGGTGTAAAACAAATCCCCCAAGATTACAACAACGTCGCCAAAGTTCTGCAACTTTCTCGTCGAGAATATTTCTTCAACATCCTCATACCTGCTGCTCTCCCTTACATTTTTACAGGCTTAAGAATTGCGATTGGTTTGGCTTGGTTGGCGATTATTGCGGCAGAAATTATCATGTCCGGTATTGTTGGAATTGGCTTTTTTATCTGGGATGCGTATCAGAATAACAAAGTCAGTGAAATTATTTTGGCTCTCGTTTACATCGGTGTGGTTGGTTTGATACTCGACAAGTTGATGATTTGGGTGCAGTCGAGAATTTTGCCAGAAGAACAAAAGTAGTTGTTAGTTGCTTCTCGCTCGAAGAATAGTCATTTAACGAACCGCCAAGACGAGGCAGTGCGTTGCGGGGGTTCCCCCCGTTGTAGCACCTGCCGTGCCAAGAGCGCAAAGAAAGAAGAAAAAGAGAAGATAGTAATCTTGTCGCACCGAAGGCAGTAGTTATTCATCTTTTGTCATGAGGAAATGGCAAAGGGTGAAAAACAAATAACAAAGAACAAAGGATAAAAGAAAAATGAGTGTTTTTGTTGCTGTTGACCAGATTGATAAAGTTTTTTCCTTAGCTAATGGTGGTCAATATATTGCTCTTAAAGGAATTGACCTTCAGATTAAAAGAGGAGAATTTATCTCTCTGATTGGTCACTCTGGTTGTGGTAAATCCACCCTGTTAAATATGATTGCTGGTTTGGATTTACCAAGTGAAGGTGTGGTGACGCTAGAAGGAAGAAGAATTACTAGACCTGGTCCAGATAGGATGGTAGTGTTTCAGAATTATTCACTCTTACCTTGGCGGACAGTACGAGAAAATATTGCTCTTGCTGTAGACTCAGTGCTGAATGATTACTCTGTGGATGAGCGCAAGGCAATTGTAGAGCAGCATATCGATATGGTGGGGTTGCGTCCTCATGCTGACAAAGCCCCAGCAATGTTATCGGGTGGACAAAAACAACGGGTGGCGATCGCCCGCGCCTTAGCAATTCGTCCCAAATTACTCTTGCTAGATGAGCCATTTGGTGCGTTAGATGCACTCACACGCGGTAACTTGCAAGAACAGTTGATGCAAATTTGTCAGGAAAACCAAGTCACCGCTGTTATGGTGACTCACGATGTCGATGAAGCGGTGCTGTTGTCCGACCGAATCGTGATGTTGACAAATGGACCAGAATCGAAGATTGGAGACATTTTGGAGGTGGATATTCCTCGACCTCGTAAGCGGATGGAAGTGGTAGAACATCCTAGCTACTACAGCTTGCGCAGTGAGATGATATACTTCTTGAATCAACAAAAACGGATTAAGAAAATTAGGGCAAGGAAAACAGCAGCGATCGCGCGTCATGGTTTAGAAAAAGTGAACCTGGAAATTGGTTTTCTTCCTCTGACTGCTTGCGCCCCTCTGGCTATCGCTAAAGAAAAAGGTTTCTTTGCCAAACATGGTCTAGATGAAGTGACTCTAGTGCGCGAAGCGAGTTGGCGCGGAATTACTGATGGGATTAGTGGCGGATATTTAGATGCAGCGCAAATGCCTTCTGGGATGCCAGTTTGGATGACTGTAGGAGGCGATAAGGGTCGTCCTGTACCAGTTGTCAGCGCCCTCACACTCACCCGTAATGGTAATGCTATTACCCTGGATAAACGTTTTTATGACCAAGGAATATATTCCCTGGCAGACTTTAGACGATTGTTACAATACTCTACAGATCAACGTCATACTCTCGGGATGGTTCATCCTTCCTCAATGCACAACATGCTGTTGCGTTACTGGTTAGCAGCTGGTGGAATTGATCCTGACCACGATGTTTCCCTGAAAACGATTCCTCCGGCTCAAATGGTAGTTGACTTGCAAGCAGGGACTATTGATGGTTACTGTGTGGGTGAACCTTGGAACCTCCGGGCGTCAATGGAAGGAATAGGCTTTACTATCGCTACAGATTTGGAAATATGGCAAGGACACCCAGGCAAAGTTCTAGGAGTTCGGGAAGACTGGGCGACTGCTTATCCTAACACCCACATCGCCTTAGTCAAAGCCTTGTTGGAGGCCTGTCGATACTGTGCTGATGAGAATAATTTTCAGGATGTCCGTGAGATTTTATCTCGACAGGAGTATGTCAGCACAACTGAGGATTACATCCAACTTGGCGATCCAAACTCCTATGTGTGTAGCCTAGAACAACCAATGCGCCAGTATGCCCACCACCTATTTTTCGGAGATGGTGTGAATCGTCCCAGCCGAACAGAACATCTGTGGATGATGACTCAGATGGCGCGTTGGGAAGATATTCCCTTCCCCCGGAACTGGTTAGAAATCCTGGAACGAGTTTGTCGAGTCAGTGTGTTTAGTACCGCCGCACGAGAACTCGGTCTGCTTGATATTAAGTATAATCGCGGTCCGATTGAGTTGTTTGATGGCAGTGTGTTTAATGCTGATGATCCTATCGCTTATCTCAACAGTCTTGACATTAAACGCAATTTTTCAGTAGCAGAAATTGTCATTAACTCACGCCAGGTTTCAGCAGTTGCTTGAGAATTGTAAATTTTTGATTCTGAATTTTGATTCTGAATTTTGAATTGGGAAATACTGATATGTACGAGCGCACTTTTTCTAACACTTACAGACAGTCCGGGGTAACAGCTACACGCCAAAATCCTTTCTTGTTAATTGAGAACGTTTCCAAAATCTATCCCACATCGAAAGGTCCTTATACAGTCCTACAAGACGTGAACCTCACCGTGAATGAGGGCGAGTTTATCTGCGTCATCGGTCACTCTGGTTGTGGTAAATCAACTCTACTGAACATGGTTTCTGGGTTCGCCACACCCACCCACGGATCAGTGCTGCTCAACTCCAAACCCATCACTCAACCAGGACCAGATAGAATGATGGTATTCCAGAACTATGCTTTGTTACCCTGGTTGACGACTTCTGAAAACATTTACTTAGCGATTAACGCCGTTTTCCCAGATAAGCCAAAAGCACAGAAGTCAGCAATTGTACGCGAACATTTAGCACTGGTGGGATTGACAGAAGCTGCTGATAAAAAGCCGACGCAAATTTCTGGGGGGATGAAACAGCGGGTTGCGATCGCCCGCGCTTTAGCAATTCGTCCCCAAGTTTTAATCTTAGATGAACCTTTTGGGGCATTAGATGCAATCACCAAAGAAGAATTGCAAGAAGAATTGTTGAAAATTTGGAACGAACGGCGATGCACAGTGCTGATGATTACTCACGACATTGATGAAGCATTGTTCCTAGCAGATCGTTTGGTAATGATGACTAACGGACCTGCTGCCAAAATTGGTGAAGATATCCAAATTCCTTTCTCTCGTCCGCGCGATCGTGCGAGGATTATGGAAGATCCAGAATACTACAGACTGCGGAACCACGTCCTTGATTACCTCTACCGCCGCTTTGCGCACGACGAATAAATCTAACAAACCTAAAATCTCGTCAAAATCTCGTTTCCAGGTAGAACCTGGAAACGCAATCAAAGCGGCTTCGCCGCGAGTAAGGGAAGCGGTTTGATTTCGTTTATAGTATTCTCTATTCCCACTAAATGAAAGCTATGAGAATACTTATTTTAAAAACTACCATTACAACTGCAACAGCTTTAATTATCGCATTGACGGGAATAACTCCCGCTCAAGCTATTACATTGAACTTCACCTGGAATGGTAATAATAATTATTCCGCTCTTGGTTCGTTTAGTTATGATGAGAACACCGCGCCAGCAATTTTTTCTGAAAAAGGGGCTGGACAGACTGATGTTTTACAATCCCTCAATATTTCTTTCTTCGACCCTCTTAATAATCTTATCGCTACTTATAATAACGTTGTAGATGGCGTATCAATACCTAACTATTTCCAATTCAACTTCAACACCGTCACGCAAGAAATTTTTGGTTTAATAGATTTAGGAGGCGAAATCGCAGGCGATACTTATTTAAAAGGAACAGTTAATAGCGACTTATCACTATTTCAAGTTCCTCAATCTGATTCTGATGCAAGAATAGACAGTAATTCAGGAGCTATTGTTGTTAAGCCAATACCATAACCGAGTTGTTCAGTGAAGCATGAAAGTGTTAAATTGAAACTCTTAAACAGGCAAATCCAAGGTAGGATGGGCACTGCCTACGTTACTGTGTTATTGGTGTACCGTGAACCGACAGTGCCCACTCTACAAATTAAGATTTTTAACAATTCGTTAACAATATCACGCTAAGAAACCGCCAAAGAAATCTAACGTTTCCTTCAACGCTTTGACAAAAACATCTATCTCTTCACGAGTATTGTAGAAAGATAAACTTGCCCGTGCAGTCGCTGGAACAACTAAATGACGGTGCAATGGTTGAGTACAGTGATGTCCAGAACGAATAGCAATACCTTCTTGATCTAATAATGTAGATATGTCATTAGCATGGATTTCCCCAGCAGTGAATGCAGCAAGAGCCGCTCTACCCAAACCTGCTACTTTAGGTTTAGGACCGTAGATACGAAGTTGAGGAATTTGTTCTAGCTGCTCAAACAGATAGCCAGTTAACTCAGCTTCATATGTATAGATTTTATCCATACCAATGCTGCTAAGGTAGTCAATTGCTGCACCAAGAGCGATTGTTTCCCCAATAGCTGGTGTTCCCGCTTCAAATTTATGTGGTAAATCTGCATAGGTAGAATGGTCTAAAAAGACTTCCGCAATCATCTCACCACCACCCAAGAAAGGAGGCATTGATCGCAGCAAGTCTAACTTGCCGTACAAAAAGCCAATCCCACTTGGAGCGCACATTTTATGACCAGAAGCCACCAACCAATCACAGCCAATTTGCTGTACATTGATAGGCATATGAGGGACACTTTGGCAAGCATCAATTAATACTCTTGCGCCGTGCTTTTGAGCAATTTCGCAAATTTCCTTCACTGGGTTAATACAACCCAAAGTGTTAGAAACATGCACCACCGACACCAATTTCGTTTTGTCAGAAATCAGCTTCTTGAACTGTTCCAAATCAAAAGTTTCTTCTGCAGCCAGTTCAACAAATTTCAGCACCGCACCCGTCTTTTGGGCGACAAAATGCCAAGGTACTAAATTACTGTGGTGTTCCATCACCGAGAGGATGATTTCGTCCCCTGGCTGCAAATTGCTCATTCCCCAACTGTAAGCAACCAAATTGATCGCCTCAGAAGCATTACGAGTGAAAACAATTTCCTGGCGCGATGCAGCATTGACGAACGCAGCAACTTTGTCTCTGGCGACTTCATAAGCTTCCGTCGCTTTGGCGCTCAGGGCGTGCACACCGCGATGTACATTGGAATTGTACTGCTCGTAGTAGTCTCGAATGGTATTGAGGACGAGCAGAGGTTTTTGTGATGTAGCAGCGTTGTCGAAGTAGATTAAGGGTTTGCCGTTAACTTCTTGGTGTAATATTGGGAAGTCAGCACGGACTTGATCAGCAAGGGTTTTTTCTTGGGTAAAGGTCATATTAGTTATTAGTCATTAGTCATGGGTCATTAGTCATTAGTCATTGGTGATTGACTGATAACTATTGACAGTTTGTGTGAGTCTTTCTTGTAAAGAAGGGACAGGTATTTGGTTGATAACTTCAGCTGCGAAAGCATTAATTAATAAGTTACGAGCATTATCCTGATCAATACCCCGGCTTTGCAAGTAGAAGATTTCATCATCCTCCAACTGACTAACGGTAGCACCGTGAGCACATTTCACGTTATCTGCGGTAATTTCTAATTGCGGCTTAGTATCAACCCTAGCCTTAGGCGATAGTAACAAATTCCGATTCAACTGTGCTGCATCAGTCAACTGTGCAGGCTTGGGAACAAAAACCTTACCGTTAAACACAGCATGAGCGCGATGCTCCGAAGGAGCCGCTGAGCCCTGCGGGCACGCTGCGCGAACGCGAACGCCAATAATACACTTATGCAATTGCTGACTTCTACCATACGGATAATTGAGTGCGATCGCACTATGAGTATCCGCCAACTGGTTCCCCCCAATCACCGTCAACCCATTAAGAGTCGTTTCCGTTTGCTCACCAGCCTGTAAAATCTCCAAATTGTGACGCGACAGCCTTCCACCAAAAGTGATTGCATGACAAGTATACCGACTGTAACGAGCTTGAGAAACAGCAGTCTTTCCTATGTGGAAAGCCTCCGCATTTTCCAACTCAAGCCGAGTGTGATTCACTTGAGCATTTTCCTCAAGCCAAATCTCCGTCACCGCATTGCTAAAGTAAACCCTCTTCTCCTCTTCCTCCTCTGCGCCCTCTGCGCCTCTGCGGTTCGTATACTCTTCCACCAACGTCACACTACTACCAGTTTCCGCCACCACCAAACAACGCGGTAAAGAAATCGTCGCACACTCAGCAGCAGCAACAAACACCAAATGAATCGGTGTTTCCACCACCACATTCTTCCCCACCCAAACCACAGCTACATCTTTGATTCCACTCGTATTGAGCGCAGTAAACACCTCATGCGCCCCCTCAGTTTGAGCCAAATACTGCTGCACACGCTGGCGATCGCCTACAGGTAAACCAGCCAAATTACTAACGACAACCCCATCTGGCAAACCTGCAACCATTGATAACTCAGGCGCATAAACCCCATTCACAAACACCAAACGGTTCGCAGCTTCTGGTACCGAATGAATATCCGATAAACTGATATCTGCTGGCTGACTCCCAACACCTTCAAACTTTACTTTCCGCAAAGACGACAAATCAGTAAAACGCCATTCCTCATCGCCAGTGGTGGGGAGAACTGATTTACGCACCACTCGCGTAGCGCGTTCCTGTAACTCCTGCAACCAAGCATCAGCACCGTCAAAAGACGTGTGATCATCTATGATCTGATTTAATAACCCAGTCAGTTCAGCATCCCTATCCAACACAGCAGACGCCAAATCAACTGGATTTGAATTAGGAACCGGACTAGGAGAAACTAGAACGCTCATCACACACCCACCTCATCAAGCGCATCTTCCAACACCCAGTCATAACCGCGTGATTCTAACTCCAACGCCAGTTCCTTACCACCACTCGTGAGAATTCGTCCATTTGCCATCACATGAACGAAGTCTGGCACAATATAATTCAGCAACCGCTGATAGTGAGTAATCATAATCGTGGCATTTTCCGGACTCGTCAGCTGATTCACCCCGTTCGCCACAATCTTCAAAGCATCAATATCCAAACCCGAATCAGTCTCATCCAAAATTCCTAACTTTGGTTCTAGAAGCGCCATCTGCAAAATCTCATTACGCTTCTTCTCACCACCGGAAAAACCTTCATTCAAACTCCGACTCAGGAAAGCAGGATTCATCTTTACCACATCCAGCTTTTCCTCAATCAAATCATCAAAATCAAACGCATCCAACTCCTCCAAACCCTGCGCCTTACGCCGAGAATTATAAGCCACCCGCAGAAAATCCAAATTACTCACACCCGGAATTTCCAACGGATACTGAAACGCCAAAAATATACCACTTCTGGCGCGTTCCTCCGGTTCCATCTCCAGCAGATTTTGCCCCTGGAAAATCACCTCACCGCCAGTCACCTCATACGCCGGATGTCCAGCCAGAACCTTAGAAAAAGTACTCTTACCAGAACCATTCGGTCCCATAATCGCATGGATTTCACCCGAACGTACCTCAAGATTCAAACCCTTAAGAATTGGCGTCCCATCAACATCAGCCGTCAAATCTCGTACCGACAGCACAACTTCACTATTCTCAATAATCATGAATATTCTCTCTCTTCTCTTCTCTTTCTTCCTCCTTCGCGCCCTTCGCGCCTTCGCGGTTAAATATTTTTTAAACCACGAAGACACAAAGAACACGAAGAGAATTACCCAACACTACCTTCCAACTTCAGACTCAACAGCTTATCAGCCTCCACCGCAAACTCCATCGGTAGCTGATTAAACACATCCTTACAGAAGCCACTAATCATCATCGAAATAGCATCTTCTGAGGAAATGCCCCGCTGTGCGAAGAAGAACAATTGATCTTCCCCAATCTTAGAAGTCGAAGCTTCGTGCTCAACCTTCGCAGTATTATTTTGTACCTGAATATAAGGGAAAGTATTGGCGTGAGCATTATCCCCAATCAGCATCGAGTCGCACTGGGAATAGTTCCGCGCCCCTTGCGCCTTCGGATTGATTTTCACCAAACCACGGTAACTGTTACTAGAATTACCAGCAGAAATCCCCTTAGAAATAATCGTGCTGCGGGTGTTCTTACCAACGTGAATCATTTTGGTACCCGTATCAGCTTGCTGCATATTATTCGTCAGCGCTACCGAGTAAAACTCACCTACAGAGTTATCACCCACCAGCACGCAGCTAGGATACTTCCAGGTGATAGCCGAACCAGTTTCTACCTGTGTCCAAGAAATCTTAGAATTCACACCTTGACACAAACCGCGCTTGGTGACGAAGTTGTAGATACCGCCTTTACCATTCGCATCCCCAGCGTACCAGTTCTGCACGGTGGAGTATTTAATCTCGGCATTGTCGAGGGCGACGAGTTCTACGACAGCAGCATGTAGCTGGTTACTGTCGTACATTGGTGCAGTACAGCCTTCCAGGTAGGAGACATAGCTGTTTTCTTCAGCAACAATCAGTGTCCGCTCAAATTGTCCAGTTTCGCCATTGTTGATCCGGAAGTAGGTAGACAGTTCCATCGGGCATTTCACACCCTTGGGAATGTAGACGAAGGAACCATCACTAAAGACGGCGGAATTAAGCGCAGCAAAATAATTATCTGCTGTTGGGACAACGCTACCCAAATACTTCTGCACCAATTCTGGATATTCTTGTAAGGCTTCAGAAATGGAACAGAATATGACACCTTCTTTGAGGAGTTTTTCTTTGAAGGTGGTTCCGATAGAAACGCTATCGAAAATCGCATCAACAGCGACGTTTGCCAGTCGCTTCTGTTCTGACAGGGGAAGTCCCAGCTTTTCAAAGGTTTCCAACAAAGCGGGATCAACTTCATCTAAGCTGTTAAGCTTTTCTTTCTTTTGTTTCGGCGCGGAGTAATAAATGATATTTTGGTAATCAATTACCGGATACTTAACGCTTGGCCAAGTTGGTTCTGCCATTTTTTGCCACTGGCGAAAAGCTCTCAGGCGAAAATCCAGCATGAACTCTGGCTCGTTTTTCTTGAGCGAGATAAGGCGGATGGTGTCCTCGTTTAGTCCACGCGCGATTGTGTCGGCTTCGATGTCGGTGATAAAGCCGTACTTGTATGGCTGGTTGACTAATGTTTTGACAGTGGCACTCATTGGTAGTTTTCTCTTGCGTTCGCTTTGTAGAATCTCTTTAAGGAAGGGAGACGGGCTTTTTTAACCGATTCCCAGGTTTCGTCACCGAGTGGTTACGAGACTGCTAAAATAACTATATAGACTAAAACAACAACATTGTTGTTTAATGTATATTCATTTTAAGCTAGATTAACAACAACATTGTTGTCAAACTTATATTTTTCTGCAAATCAAATGAACTTTTGGGACGACGATGGAGACTACCCACCAGTCCTCAACAAAGCAAGATATTCTAGAATATCTTTTGAAACACTCGCAGGCTACAGCTTTTGAGCTAGCCGAAGCGCTCGATATTAGCCCCCAAGCAATTCGTCGCCATCTTAAAGATTTAGAGGGCGAGGAGTTGATTTCTTTCTCATTGTCAGTGCAAGGAGGAATGGGGCGTCCACAGCATGTTTATCAATTGACTCGTAGTGGACGCGATCGCCTGCGTCCAGATGGTGCTGATGGTTATGGTCAATTTGCGGTTTCTCTATTGGACACATTAGCAGAAACGGTCGGACGCGACCAAGTTAGTTCAATTTTACGCAAGCAATGGGAACGCAAAGCAGAAGAATATCGCGATCGCCTGGGAAACACTTCCCTCTCAGAAAGAGTGGCGATTTTGGTAAAACTGAGAAAAGCTGAGGGCTTTATGGCTGAGTATCATCCTGTAGAATCGAGTGAGTCATCACAAGGCGACGGATTTATTTTAACCGAACACAACTGCGCGATTTCTAACGTTGCAGAATCTTTCCCTAGCATTTGCGGTCATGAATTAGAAATGTTTGCTACAGTTTTACCTGATTGTACAGTAGAACGTACTCACTGGATTATTAACGGCGAACATCGCTGCGGCTATTTAGTACAAGAGCGAAAAAACAAACTTTAAGTTTTTCCATTAAGTGAGTAGCCGCAACAAGTGAGCATTTTTATTAAGTCTAAACCAAAGATTATAGGTAGTTAGTAATCGGATTTACGAACCAGTGATTTCTAACCCGTTACAACCGCAACATTTGAGTAAAATTTAGGCAAATCTTAAACAAAAGTTATGGAGTTACCATCACCACAATCAACCTCACAATTTATAACTCCAGAAGAGTTAGTAAAAGTCGATGCAGCTTTGCTCTCCTCACCAGAGAAATTTTTAACTCGATTGACTATTTCTTCTCTGAGGCTTTTGAAACAAATCGCCCAAGAAAACGAAGTGAATATTGAAGATTTAACAGCCCAGCAGGTGATTGATTGGTTTGAAAAAGATGGAAAGATTCGACGAGAGCAAGGAATTGAGGCAGCTTATTTAAAGTGGTAAGCTTATCAGTTATCAGTTATCAGTTATCAGTTATCAGTTATCAGTTATCAGTTATCACTGTTTACTGTTCCCTGTTCCCTGTTCCCTGTTCCCTGTTCCCTGTTCCCTGCCTTATTTTAACGACCTACTTATTTCTTCTTCAATACAGGAGTTAAATATTCTGGAATACCCTCTAGCTGAATAACGTTGCACCCAAGGTTATAAGCAAATTCAATTGATTCTCCAGCACCTAATACGTTATAAAAAGCTGTTGCAAATTTAATTGCAGCTTGATCACCAATCTGCTTGTTCATTCCAATCACGTAGGGAATATGTTTAACAATCGCTTGGGCTTGAACTTCTGAGTAACAAGCGTTGAGAACAACGCACTCAATGTGAGAAGCAAATAACTCGAATAGTCCAGCCAAAGCTTGTGTATCCACTAATCGCACATTCCCGGTTTCATCCTCCAGCGCCAAACCATGATCACCTGTACCATGACCGCTAAAATGAACAATTTGTGGCTTAAAGTCCAATAACGATTGGTAAACTTCTTGAACACGCACAGCCCAACGCTGTTTTAGGTCAAATAATTCTCGTTTTTTTGCTCGTTGCAATCCAGCCTCAATTTCTCGCACCTCTTCATCTAATCGCAGGGGCAAACTGTTTTTTGGATTTGCTGCCAAAATTAGAATTGTTTTGAGTGCAGAATTGTTGGCTTCTGTTCGTGCAACTTGGTTGTAGTTGGTAATATCGCCACCTATTTGATGGGCGTTCACTGAATCAGCGTTTACAAAACCTCCAGCGAATTGAGCGCCTTGTAAGTTGAAATTAGATTGTTTTTTAGGAGTTTCTGGCATAGATTTACAAAAATTACGGGGGTAAGGGTGTAGG
>NZ_QMEB01000433.1 GCF_012912135.1 Brasilonema bromeliae SPC951
GGGCTGGTTGCAGCGATGACTGTGCCTGGAAGCACCAATACCGAGGTGTTTCTTACATATGTAACTCAGGTTTTGGCACCTCAATTGTGGAAAGGGGCTATTGTGGTTATGGATAATCTGAAAGTTCACCACGCGGAGCGTGTAAAAATTGCCATTGAGTCTGTTGGTGCATTAGTCAAGTTTTTACCCCCTTACTCTCCTGATTTATCCCCCATAGAACTTTGTTGGTCAAAATTGAAGCAATTTCTCCGTTCTTGTGAAGCACGCACACTGGAATTACTCGACCGAGCAATGGCTGATGCTGTAAATTGTATTACCGAAGATGATGCCTTCGGTTGGTTCAACCACTGTGGTCTATTTACCTGAAAATTGCTGTAAATGTAGCTGCTGAGATTGGTAGTCGTAAAGAAAATATTGATTTTCGCGTACATTGGCAAAACTTTTTAAAAACACAGAAACGCTGTTGTCGCAAACTTGAACGTTCTTCACGACAAGTCTGTTACTTAGAAAATGGTGTTATTAAATACATCCAAGTAGGTAAACGTTAAAAACCTGACAATTGTTTCAAATTGTAAAGTTATATTCCGCAGAATTTGACAGCCTTATTCTACAAGGATTATTTGTTAGGCATGATTAAAAATCAAAACCCCTCACGCTAGCAAACTGATAGGGGTTACAAGATTTTTCATTTCATGTAGTTTCTTACCCGCTCGATAGCGGTTACTTCGCCATGCCTACGCAAAATCTCGACATACTTGATTATTGCCCATCCTGCGGTGGCTACAACTTTATAGAATCGTTAGAACCTGAAACCAGTCTCCACTATGGGCGTCTGACCTGTAACGAGTGTGGACGCTTTGTCAAATGGTTGCGGAAGCCCAGGAAAACACCCGACATATCAGTAGCAAGGCTTTTGAACAGCACTGGCTTGGAACCGTGGGAAAAGAAATTTTTGAAAGCTGTCGTGTGTCGCAACTTGACCAAAGCTGAAGTGATTGTGGTTCAAGCAATAGCAAATAAAGTTAACCCCGCGACGGTCGGGCGGGGTAGTGGGTAGTGATAGTTGTTGGGTTATGCGGCTTGAGCATCTGACGGAATTTCTAACTTTTCCTCCAATGCCGCAGTGTATTAGCGATACGCGTTCGCGCAGCGTGTCCCCTTGGGACTCAGCGTCAAGC
>NZ_QMEB01000434.1 GCF_012912135.1 Brasilonema bromeliae SPC951
TTGGATTTGGACTGGAGAGCCAGCACAAGCGCGATCGCCAACCTACCTTAGTCCAGCAAAATGACATAATTAGAACAACAGACGCTCAAAAAATCCTATGTCAACCCCCGAAATCGAAGCCAGACTAGCAATTTTAGAAGCTGAGGTGGCTCGCCTCAAGCAACAACTCCCCGTTTCTTCTATTCCTTGGTGGCAAACGATTTTAGGCAGCTTTGCCAACGACCCAGCTTACGACGAAGCGATGCAATTAGGGCAACAATACCGTCAATCCCTTCGCCCTGATTCTGACTCCTCTGGCGACATTTGATATGTATCTTTTGGATACCGACCATATCAGCGTTTTTGACCGTGGTGGAGCCTCAGCCCAGCCACTTCTTGCTAAAATAGCCCGTATCAATCCCAATGAAGTTGCTACCACCATAGTGACTTATGAGGAACAAATGCGGGGTTGGCTCAGTTACATCGCCAAAGCCGATTCCATAGAAGGGCAAATCGCTGCGTATCGCAAATTAGAAAATCAACTTGTTAATTACCGAAACATTTTTGTGATCAGTTTTGATGACAAAGCAGGGCAAATCTTTCAAAATCTTCGCAAATCCTATCCTCGACTAGGTTCAATGGATCTCAAAATTGCGGCGATCGCCCTTGCCCATCAAGCAACTCTGCTCACCCGTAACCTGAAAGACTTCGGACAGATTGAGAATCTTCATGTGGAAGATTGGACAGCTTAAGTCAATTCATCCAAACTCAATTACTCGCAGCTTTTCCCTTCAGGCGTTAAGCGTAGCTGCGCCTCCGGCAATCGCCCTGATTCTAGATAACTGTAAAATTAAGCAAGAGCGATGGTTTCGCCAAAGCCTTCTCTGCCAGAGGCTCCGCGAACGGCTAACGCAAAGAAGTACAAAACAATGACACGGATTCCATTAACATTGTTAGTTTTACTTCAGTGATACTGGTTTTATTATAGCGATCGCACCTCCCCTGTCCTGTGGTTACTTCGCAGTTGCGCTTAGAAAAGGGAAAGTGCTGCATCTTTCCTTGGATGGGTACTGTCGCTTACCGTACCTTGGAAAGATTGCTGAACTGTTTTTGCCGTGAATCGTTGGGAATTAGTAGTATCAGTGGAGATAATCCTTATTTTTTGACACTTAAAT
>NZ_QMEB01000086.1:0-21560 GCF_012912135.1 Brasilonema bromeliae SPC951
CACTCTATGTCCACCTTACCAGAGTTTGTGGTTCAATTACCTGAAAATTGCTGTAAGCACTCATATCGCTTCGCTTCTATATTCAAAATAGATGTAAGCATCCACCACTTATGCACTTATCTTTAAAATCAAACAACAATGCAAATCCACCAAACCCTGACTAAACCTGACTTTCAAAATGTTTTAATTTTGAATTTTTCATTTTGAATTGGTAAGGATTCAGGTCATACTAAAATCTCTAAAATCGTTTCGTGATAAGGGGTTACGGGAATTAGCCGTAAATTTATATTTTCAATAAGAATCACGTAAAGCTTATGTTTTGGTAGTTTATTGCGACTAAATGTATGTTAATAAGCCAAACTAAATTTTGAAACTGGCTCTGTGACTGGTTTAAAACACCTGAATCCTTACTTGAATTGGTATAACCTCCCCCTCTGTTGTGCATAAGTCAAATAAAGCCATATCTATTACTTGTCAGAGGGAAGAACAATCCCACAACTCAAACAAAAAAGACAAGGAGAATAAATCATGGCAACTGTAAATGAAACTGCAATCGAAACTGCTGCTACCTCTAAAGATATGCCAGTTCTGCAAAACGGTGACAACCCTTCCAAGGGTCGTGCTGTCGCCTACTTACAATATCTGCTCATTAGTTATGGCGAAGACGTTGGTACGAGTGGAGTAGACGGCGAATATGGTCCAGACACAAAAGCGGCTGTCGAAGAGTTCCAACGGGAACGCAATCAGGTGAGTGACGTCAACCCTGGGAATCTGAAAATTAATGGAGTAGTCGCTTTAAGCACTTGGCGTGCTTTAGGAGATAACTTCTATCGTACTTGTAGGACATCGGCTGATAACTCACCTGTAGAATCCGACTTTATTAGTGGCGGCATTGATTTGCCACGTCTGAGCAGAAATGACAAAGGTGATGCTGTCAGATTCCTACAACAACTGTTGCTTGGTTATGACGATATTACTGGTTATACCAATGACTCGTTTGATGCCGATTTTGGCCCAGAAACAGAACGTGCCGTGAAAGCCTTTCAAAGTTCTAGCGGATTAGATGACGATGGGATAGTTGGCCGGGACACTTGGGCAAAATTGTTTGAAGGCTCTAGAGAGCGTTGTAATGGCAGCGTGAGCTAGGAAGTTTCAGGGTGAAGTCAGTCACCCCAAAACTTGATTTTTAAAACCACACTTAGCATAACCACAGATAAACGTGTAGTCAATATATGTCTTCAGTCCTTCCGTAGTCCCTTATACTAAGGACAAGGCAACAGGCAACATGAGAAAAGCTTTGAGTCTTATGTTTCTTTACATAGTTAGATTTCATTGTGCTTTTCTACTTATCTGTGGTTTTTTCTTCAGCAATAATGTTAGAGCAGCACGTGCATCAATGCGTTTATGACCAATTGGTTTTGACACGTGATACTCAGCTAAAATGGAACTGAGTTTTTTCCACAGTTCATCAGGTACATGCCAAATGGTTGCTAATGTTTTTTGTGCTTGAGCTATGGAGCAAGTTATCGGTGAAGTTTGCACAGGTGTTGAAAATTAATTGATTAACACTAATCTGAGCCTAACCTTTTCAGCTTGTGCTTATTTTGAGATAGTGTCTTAGTAAGTGCTGCGAAGGAGAATATATAGTAATGCTAACTTCTACAGTCGTCTCGAATGTATCAAGTACAAAAGATTTTTCACTAGAAGAGTGGATGCAGAATCCCCCCGATCATACAGAATGGGTAAATGGGGAATTAGTGGAGAAAAAGGGAGTGACACTCAAGCATAGCCGAATTCAAGCAAATTTAGCCTATTACTGGAGAAATTACAAAGACTCCAGTGGACAAGGAGGACAAGTTTATACAGAAGTACCCTGTCGTACCAACAAGCAGGGACGTGTTCCCGATGTTGCTTATCTCACACCAGAACTTTTCAATCAATTTGGTGAACCTGCTGTGTTACCCCAAAGTTTCCCACTCATTGCTGAGATTGTTTCCCCTACAGATTTGGCTGAAGAGGTTATTGCTAAATCTCAAGAATATTTGCAGTCTGGAGGCGAGGAAGTTTGGCTAGTGTTTCCCGAAAATCGTTGGATTATTGTGACAACAAAAAATCAACGGTTTGTGTTTACTTCTGGTGAAATTGTCAGCACTCAAATTGTGTTAAAAGGTTTCAGTGTAGCAGTTGATGAATTGTTGGCTTGATGAAAAGTTCTGCTTAAAGCTTTTTTACGCTCCTTTTGTCCCACCACTACAAAAATGGCTGATACTCGTAATTGCCACAGGACTCGATTTAATCAATCCCAAACATCTAAAAAACTGGTTTACAAACTGCTGTTACCGTACTTCATAAACCTGCAAATAGTATCCTCACAACCTTATTCTTGTAGAGACTCGATATATCGCGTATGACTGTAAAATCATCAATCAGAATAATCACTACCAGAACCATATTTCCAGCTTTCAGTCCAGCGATTCCAATAATATTTAGGTATACTAGGCAAGTTTTTCTTCCACGGTTCTAACATTTGACTGAACAAAAATAAAATGGAGTAAATTCCTAAGTTGCCATAATGCACCATCCAATCTAGTAAAGCTCGCAAACCAACTTGAGGAATCACTTTTGCAACTAATATTGGATGTGTGAAGAAAGTTTTGATAAGTGTTTTTGTCAGTGCTGGGAACTGTACCACATCTTGCAAAAATGGTTTGAGTACAGATTCACCGAGTTGTTCCATTTGTTGAAATACCGCAGACAATAGTTGATTAATTTGATTTGGATCAATATTTTGATTGACATCAACACTCATTGCTCTTTGGAATAGCCAAGTCACAGCTAAGCTAGGTTGGTATGGTTGCAGTGGTGCAATTTGTTTTGCAGATAACTGATCTATTTCTAGCGCCTCGTGAATACCTAATGTTAAACGCCGTAAGTGACGCACCATCGCACCAAAACCGCCAAAACTCAAGGGAGATTGGCTTCCACTGCTATCTCCAACAGGTAAAATGCGATTCCAAGGTGTCTTGAGTGGAGAACGATAGGAGGGAAAAAAGCCAAATAGCGCTCGTTTAAATGTCAGCTGGCTCAACTCCACGCCTTGATATTCCGGCATCAAACGCAGATAATCCTCAAATAGAGCTTCTAAACCCAAGCGTTGTGGATTGGCATCCATGTAAGTAAACATGTAAGTGGTTCTACCATCTCTTGCTGGGAAAGCTTCCCAAAAGTATTGGCATTGATTTTGCACAGGTGTGAATGATAACAGTAAGTCGCCTGTGTGATTTTCTGGAAAACCTTGAGCACAAGTTCCCACAACTAAACAGAGTGCATCTGGTTTCTTTCCCTGACGTGCTTGCTGGATTATGGGAGAAAGATATCCCATTGCATCAATTAACAACCTGGTTTTGAATTGGTTGTTTACCATCACTCCATCAGGATGAACAACTGCTTCTGTAAATGGAGTATTTTCAAACAACTTTCCACCAGATGTAAGAAATCGCTGCTTTAAAGTTTCCAGCAAATAAACTGGATCGACACCAATGTTCAGAACATCTCTTACCCAAACTTCTGTACCACCAGAAAAACTGACTCTTGCGGGGTTGTATTGTGTGGCGATCGCCTGTTCCAATTCTGCATCCGTCAGTAAATTTAACTCCAGAAAAACTTGTAATTCTTTACGAGAAATATTCCATTCTTGCTCTCTACCACGTAAAATTGAGCGTTCTATTAACGCTATTCGCACTCCCTTCACAGCTAAGGCACAACCAATTAAAATGCCTAATGTACCGCCGCAAATGATAACATCCCAATCTACAGTACCCAAAGGTTGCTGAGTTTCTTTTACAACTGTTGGTACAGTAGGGTTATCCTCTCTTAGTGATGTCAAAATGCGATCAGCTTGACGTAACTTGTCTAAAACATTTCCTGGTAGTTGCGAAAGAACATTTTCAGTGAGGGACATAACACTAAATTTTATTATATTAACACTCCATCTTTTTCCGGAGACTGAGCGGTCTCATGTCAGTCCAAACTTCTTTGATGTAATCCAAACATTCTTGTTTGGAACCATTTTTACCAGCATCCTTCCAGCCAAGGGCGTTCTCCCGGTCAGCGGGCCAAATGGAATACTGTTCTTCATGATTGACTACAACCTTGTAAATCGTCGTGTCTTCTTTGTCGTCTTGATACATATTTATCCTCCAGGATGAGATAAAAAACAACTCTTCTCAAAGCTTCACAAAACTTCATTCATTATTTATACTTGTTTAGTTGCATTTTTGTCAAATGCTCAAATTTTATAAGTATCAATATTAATACGATTAAAATCACTAAAATATCTGTCATCAACATTCCATAGTATATACCAGTTACAGCGATTAAATTTGATAAAATTAGTACTAGAGGAATAAATAGAAATAGACTTCTTAGAAGAATTATAATTGTGACTATTTTCCCTTTACCTAGAGATTGAAATAAAGTTGCTCCCAAGAAAACTAAGGGCATGATTGGTATTAATAAACTAAGAATCCGAAAGTTGAGGAAATCATTACTAGTAAAAGCAACGTCTGGCAGTAGCCAGCCTAGAAATGTGTTTGGAGATAATTGTAGAAGTAGCCAGAAGAAAGTTAATACAGTGATTCCACCATTCACAAAAGTTAAATAAGCTTTTTTGAGTCTGTCATAATTTCCTGCTCCATAATTTATACCAATCACAGGTTGCAAGGCTTGCGTAAAGCCATTTAAAGGAACGTATGTCAATGAAGTCAATGTCAGTGTTGCTCCGTAGAAGGCAATATCATTCTGTGTTCCGTAATAAGAGATTGATTTAAAAACCACAGAACTCTGAACTAAGCCCATAACTTGAGTAAGTAGCGCTGGTATTCCCACTGATAAAATAGCAGGCAGTAAGTCTACTGCTAGAACAAACTTTTTGGGATGAACTGGGATAGAACTTTTACCAGAAAGGAAATAAGTTAAATTTACAATACTATGAACAACCATTGCAAGAACTGTAGCAAGCGCTATTCCCTGAATGCCCCATTGAAAAACACTAACAAATATAAAATTGAAAATGATGTTAACAATGACATAAATTACAGTAAATATTGTGGCTATTCTAATTTTGCCTTCTGATTTGATGATTTGGTTAGAAGCTACTGCTAGGATATAAAATACTGAACCCAGCATATAAGTCTTAAAATATTCTGCTCCCGCAGAGGCAACTTTACCACTCCCTCCCATGAATAGAATTAATTCTTCACCAAAGCTGTAGCTAATAATTGTGATAACCAAGGATATAACAACACTCATTACTATTAAGTTGCCAAAGATTTTGGACTGGGTTTTGATATCAAAAGAACCAATGGCTCGACTGAGAACTGAAGCAGAACCAACCCCAACTAACATAGCAAATCCAGTTAATATATTTGTGAGCGGTAGTGCAAGTGAGATACCTGCAACAGCGGTTTCACCAATCAGTTGCCCTGCAAATAAGGCATCAACAAAAATGTTCAAGCCTAGTAACAGCATTCCTAAAATACCGGGAATTGATAACTTGAACATGAGTTTAACGAGATTACCTTGGAGGATCTCATTCGTCAGTTGAGATTGTTTTTGGGAAGTCATTTTAAAGTTTTCGGCTTGTTGCTGTTGATTCAACTTTGATCAAACGGCTAACACAATACTGTTTGACAGCTTGTAATTCCATCTGTTTTGCTGAGTTTAATGCACTTCTTACCTCACTACAAACTTCAACTCTGGCTTCAACCAACGAGTAAAAACGACAATTTGTCGGAGAACTTAATCAGTCTGTTGAGTCTGCTTCCTTTGTGAGTGAGTTGCTCTTTTTAAGTGGAACTACTAACAAGCTGTTGCGATCGCCCCTGGCGTGGAAGCTGACCAAGCATTACCATTTCCAAGCCACTAGCAGGAGGATAGTTAACACCTCGCGCCTTGGGTTTTTCTACTCTTTTTTCATCGAAGAGTGCTAGTTGATAGCGTGAAAGAATAGTTGCTAAAACTGATAACTGATAACTGATAACTGATAACTATTAAATTGAACCAACAACCAATGGCTGCGACTGTCCTTGATGCTGACGCCGACCATGCATGACCATCTTTACGCCACTTTTTGGGTAACAAATCAGACCTCCAAACTTGGGTTTCTCTGGTCGATTATCAACCAGCGCTAATTGATAGCGTGAAAGAATCGTTGCCAACACTAACTTCATTTCAAACAAAGCAAAAGCCCCACCAATACAACTACGAGCACCACCGCCAAAGGGAAGAAATTCGTAGTTTGAATATTGTCTTTCCAGAAAGCGTTCTGGCTTAAATTCCTTCGGCTCTGGGTATAAATCTTCACGCTGATGCGTCGAATAAATATTACCAATAAGCACTGTCCCCGGACTTAACTCATAACCCATAATCTCAACTGGGGACTCTACCAACCTTGGGAATGTGAACAACTGAGTCGGGTAAATTCGCAAAACTTCACAACAAACAGCATTAAGGTAGGGCAATGCAACAATGCTCGTGATCTCTGGATTTTCACCAAGGCGATCGAGTTCCTCAAGCAGTCGCTCGCGAATTGTAGGAAAACGATGAATCCAGTACAAAGACCAGGCTAGAGCAGTGGCAGAAGCATCCTGGGCTGCGAATATCGGCGATAATAGAAGGTCGCGTACCTCTTCATCGCTCAATAGTTCACCTGTTTCATCATGAGCAAATATGAGATCCGAGAGGATGTTAGCGCATGAGGTATCTGCTTGCTTACGGCGTTCTTGAACTTCAGCGTACAGCAAACCGAAAAGTTCTCGCCTCAGGTAAAGACGGTATCCCCACGGACTCCACCGACCTAAATCCCGTTGCCCAAAGGGAAGTTTTGTGGCGAACTGAAACAAGGGAGATTGTCCGTATTTGAGCACAGAAACAAATAGATGCTTGATTTTGTCATAGCGCTCTCCCTCACGTAATCCCATCACAACCTCTATACCCACCCGCAGGGTGATATCTTCGATGATGGGGTAGGCAATGAAAGGTTTTGCGATTGCCTGTTGACTGATAATTTTTTCTGTGAGTTCGCAGATACGTCGCCCACAGGCTTGCATCCGCTCTCCGTGAAAAGCCTGCATTAAGAGCTTGCGCCGATGTTTGTGACGCAAGCCATCGAGCTGGAGTATTCCTTGGTTTCCTGTCGTCAAGGCGAAATCCCGATTCAATGCACCGGATGCAGTGATTTCTTTGGTGTTGGTGAGAATTTGCTTTATCCCTGAAGGATTACTTACATATATTATTGGTGTAGAACCAGACATTATGGTGAAGATGTCACCATAGCGTTTGCAAATACCATCCACATAGCCAAAGGGGTCAGCCAGGAATTGCTGAATCGCTAGTCTATAGGGGGTTTTCGGTCCTGCGGGTAGATTCATTGGTCTTCTTTACTCGCGTTCTCTATACTACATTACACAGAGCATTATCGATAGAAATTCTTAACTGTCTGGCTAGCTCCTGAATATTCGGTTCGACTAACATTGAGAAATGATCCCCTGGAACTTCAATGACATCAATAGGTTGACTCGAACATTTGCCCCAACCTAGTAAAGGGTCATCAGTATGAAATTCTGGACTTTCAAAGTCATGAATAATTTCCTCTTTTGCTCTCAACAGAGTCATTGAGTGAGGATAAGCCTGCGGAACGTAATCTCGCATAGCTTGAACATGAGCTTTGAATAGTTTGTAATAGCTCAGAAAATCCTGAATTTCTTTGTCGCTAAAAATGAAGTTAGCTTTTTTATTCACCAAATGAAATTGCTCATTGAGTGGCAAATCTCGAAGTTCCTCAAAAGGAAGAGAAAAATCTATGTTACTATCAGTTTTTATCGATTCCGCCATACGAAGTAAGAATTTTGCATCGTCATCGTCTGCTGGTTTAATGACAGTTTCTGGTAAAATAGCATCGATGACAACTAATAAACTTACCCTTTCACCCTGCCTTTGCAATTGTTGTGCCATTTCAAAAGCAAGGACACCACCGTAACAATGACCACCTAAAAGATAGGGACCATTCGGTTGCACCTGACGAATTTCTTTGAGGTAGCGAGATGCTGTCTCCTCCACTGAAATTATTTCAGGTTCTTCCTGATCAGGAGTATGTTGCAAGGCATAAAATGGATAGTCCTCACCAAGTCTTCTGGACAAGTTAAAGTACTGACGAACACCTCCACCAGCGCCATGCATACAAAAGAAAGGAATTTTAGAACCAGAAGACTGAATCGTTACCAGATGAGAATTGGAATTCTCACGGACTGGGTGACTGACAATAGTCGCTAGTTTTTCAATTGTCGGGTTTTCAAAAAGAGTAGACAGGGGAAGATTGTGCCCAAATCGGTCGTGAATTTGAGCCATTAAGCGAACAGCTAAAAACGAGTGACCACCCAAGTCAAAGAAGTTATCTGTTACTCCAATAGGACTAGTATTCAAAAGAGTTTCCCAAGTTTTCACCAAAGCTAATTCCGTAAAATTCCGGGGAGCAACGAAAGATTTCGTAGCGTTTGGTCGAATAAAATCGTCGGTAGGAAGTGCTCGCTTATCTACTTTGCCATTGGGTGTGAGCGGGAGAGTGTCCAATACTACGAAAGCAGACGGTATCATGTAATTCGGCAGTTTCCGTTGCAAGGAGTGCAACAATTGTGACACGATGTCTTGCTTATCCGTGACGACATATGCAATCAGACGCTTTGAGCCTTGAGCATCATCACCAGCGATGACGACAGATTCTCGCACATCTGGATGTTGTCCAATTGCAGCTGCAATTTCTCCCAATTCCACCCGGAAACCACGGATTTTAACTTGGTGATCACGGCGACCTAAATACTCAAGATTGCCATCCTTAAGATAACGCACCAAGTCGCCAGTTTTATAAAGCTTGGTTCCTGAAACAAAGGGGTTATCAATAAACCGTTCTTGAGTTAATTCAGTCCGATGCAAATATCCCCTTGCTAATCCATCACCACCAATATATAACTCTCCAACAACTCCCACAGGCGTTGGTTGTAAATGGCGATTCAACACATAGACTTGAGTATTGTCAATAGGACGACCGATAGGAATACTAGTTGCTTGTTTTGGCAATAAACTCGTGTCGTAATAAGTAACATTAGCAGAAACTTCCGATGATCCGTAGAGGTTTATCAGCTTTGCAAATGGCATCAATTGGAGGAAAGTTTGGACTAAGTGAACAGACAGCGCCTCCCCACTCGTTATCCAGAGTTTTAGATGCGATAAATTTTTGGTAAGATGACTGTGGCTATCTAGGAGTAAGCGCAGTAGTGAGGGGACAAGTACAATCCGCGTAACTTTGTGATGTGCCAAAGTTTCTACAAACAATTGTGAGTCTTTTACAACTGCATCTGGAATAATGACAGTAGGAATGCCCTGAAGTAAGGGAGCAAAAATTTCCCATACTGAGTCTACAAAGCTAATAGCTGTTTTTTGACAACAAACTTCCTCTTTTGTGAAGGGATAAGTTTTCCATAACCAATGCAAGCCATTGACTGTACCTCGATGAGTCCCGAGAACACCTTTAGGAGTTCCGGTAGAGCCAGAAGTGTAGATAATATAGGCGAGATTATCAGCTTTTGAAGGACTGATAAGATTTTCCTCACTTTCTTCAGCAATTTCGTCAAATTGGATGTCCAAGCAAACAGTTTTAGCTGAAGAAGTCGGTAGCTTTTCTAAAATCTCCTGTTGGGTGATTAACACCTCGGCTTGAGAATCAGAAAGCATGAAACCAAGACGTTCTACTGGATAACTCGGATCGAGGGGAATGTATGCACCACCAGCTTTGAGGACAGCTAAAATCCCTACAATCATGTCTATGGAACGTTCCAGACAAATGGCGACGAGGGTTTCTTCTGTGACACTTTGTTTTTGTAAATAATGAGCAAGCTGATTAACTCTTTGGTTGAGTTGACGATAAGTCAGTTGTTCTGTTTGGCTAATTAACGCTAAAGCATCAGGAGATTGCTCGACTTGCTGCTCAAATAATTGATGAAGGGAGCTATCTTGAGGATAATCTGCACTAGTTTGGTTCCACTCAAATAATACTTGCTCTCGCTCAAGATCTGTGAGTGGTGACAATTCGCAGATGCGCTGTTCTGGATTTGCAACAATCCTTTCCAATAAAGCTTGGAAATTGTTAACAAATCGGGTGATTGTTGCATCCTCAAAAATGTCTGTATTGTATTCCAAAAACCCTGTTAATCCCTCTTGGGATTCAGACATTGATAGGAAAATATCCAACTGTGCTGTACCGCTGTCGAACTGCAAAGTACGCAAACTTAAACCAGAAACGGATTGTACGGACATTGGAGTGTTTTGCAGGACAAACATCACCTCATACAGTGGATTCCGGCTTAAGTCACGCTCAGGTTGTAATTCTTCTACAAGCATCTCAAAAGGCAAATCCTGATGTGCATAAGCATTGAGAGTTACCTCACGCACTTGATGCAATAGTTCCCGGAAGCTGGGATTACCACTCAGATTATTACGCAACACCAAAGTATTCACAAACAAACCCAGCATCCCTTCTAGTTCGGCTCGGTTTCTGTTTGCAATTGGAGAACCAATGAGAATGTCTTCTTGCTCTGTGTAGTGGTATAGCAATATATTAAATGCTGTCAGCAGAGTCATGAATAAAGTGGCGTCTTCTCGCTGGCTCAATTGATTTAACGCATCTGTTAGGGTTTTTAAAAAGGTAAAATATTGCTTTGCACCAGTAAAAGTGGTAACATTCGGTCGCGGGCGGTCTGTGGGTAATTGTAGGACAGGTAATTCACCACTCAGTTGTTGCTTCCAGTAATTGAGTTGAGTTTCGAGTAGTGTACCTTGAATGCGATTACCTATGTCCTGCGGACACGCTCCGCTAACGGTAGAGCTGAGCTTAACGCGCTGCCAAATTGCAAAATCTGCATACTGAATAGGAAGTTCAGGTAAACCAGAAGGCTGATTTGTGGAGAACGCTGCATATAGCATTGTCAACTCTCGGAAGAACACACCAACAGACCATCCATCCGTAATAATGTGGTGCATGGTCAAAAGGAAAACGTGCTCTTGTTCACCCAAGCGCAGTAAACTTGCTCTGACAAGAGGTCCAGTCCCTAAATTGAAGGGTTTTTTGGCTTCCTGAACTGCAAATTGTTTAATCTCTCCTTCCCAATTTTGACCAGATAAATGTTCAAGGTTGATGATGGGTAAATCCCAAGTTAATTCTGGTGCAATCTCCTGTACTGGCTCTCCATTTACAAGTGCAAAAGTCGTGCGCCAAACTTCATGACGCCTGAGGATTTCATTAAGACTTTTTTCGAGTGCTGTAATATTAAGGTGTCCAGTTAAATGGAAAGCACTTGGAATATTATAGAAAGAACTTTCGTGGTAAAGTTGGTCAATAAA
This sequence comes from Brasilonema bromeliae SPC951, assembly GCF_012912135.1. Lineage (GTDB taxonomy): Bacteria > Cyanobacteriota > Cyanobacteriia > Cyanobacteriales > Nostocaceae > Brasilonema > Brasilonema bromeliae. Next base: position 11,452 of record NZ_QMEB01000086.1, read on the forward strand.
CCAGAGCCTTTGTTGAGAGAAAGACAAGGGAATATTATTGGATGTTTGACGCTTAGGAATAGTTTCAGCTTGAAATTTTCCTCCCTTCCATTTTTCTAGAAGGGCTTTTTTGGCAGGTGATAAATTAGAGTATTGTTTATCCATTGTTAATAGTTTTTTTGATAATTGTTAAGTCATAATTTGTCTGACAAGCATCTTGCCTAAGTGGGTAGTCATTCTAGCAGGCGGGACGCCCCACTACGACTCATTAGCCAAAAGAACTGCAACTTCCTCTTCAGATAATTCTTCAATCTTTTCCAGAAGAAGTTGTTCAATCATTTCTGCCTGTAATCGTGGTATCATTGCTTGTACTAAAAGGTCACGCAGCGGTAATTCCACTGGGAACTTTGCTCGCAATCGAGAAACTAATTGAGTTGCAATCAGCGAGTCTCCTCCCAATTCATAAAAGTTGTCGTAAATACCAACTTGTGCAATTCCAAGAACTTCTTGCCAGATTTCGGTAATTTGTTTTTCCAACTCATTAGTCGGATCAACATAGGAATTACTGAGGTTAGGTCTAGAATAGCTTGAGGATGAGTTTACTTGGCTGGAAGATTTTGAATCTGGTTTGGAGTCGAGATGAAATGTACGTTCGCACCTGGCTTTAAGATCTACCGTGGAAACAACAACCTGAGTTCCTTCTCCTAAAGAGAGTATCCGTTTAAATACTTCTACGCTTTCTGTCGAGGTGATGGCTAATTCCACCCCAGATGCTTGTCCAACTGTTTTTTGTTCTTGGGTGGTATTGAGTTGTAATTTATCCCAATTTATGACAATCCAAGGCAAAGAGTTAGTTTGATTATGTCTCTGACTAAAAGTATCTGTTAACTGGTTAACTCCTGAGTATAAAGCTAACCCAAATCCTCCCAAAATGGAAGACAAAGAATAAAAAATGATACAAAAATCTAACTTTATACTCTCTAAGACTTGTTCTAATACAGTCAGATTCTGACGTTGAGAATCAAGCAGTTGTTCTAACTCTGTCTGACCAATTTCTGGAATCGAGCCAAAGATATTTTCGCGCGTTCTCCCAGTTGAATAGATAACCCCATGAATTTGACCAATATTATTAGGTGCTAAACTCTGGTGCATTTGTTCATAATTAGTTGTATCTGCACGCACTACCAAAACTTCTGCACCCAAATCCCCGAATTCTTGGAGTTTTTGGATTTTGCGACTCACCTCATCTTCAGGAGTATGAGTTTCTAACCATTGCGAGTATTCATCCTTTTCTGGAAAAGCCCAATCCTCAATAAATATGAGTTTTGCTTGTAAGGTTTTCGCCAAATATTGAGCAAGGACAACTCCAAGACTTTCGAGTCCTCCAGGAAACAAGTAAACACCCTGTTTTCTGAGTAGTGTTTTTTCTTCAACTGCTGACTCTAGGTGCACTGACTCAAATGTTTGCACCCAGCGGTAGCGATCGCGATATGCAACAACCAACTCAGACGAAAAAGCAGTGAACTCATTAATAATTTGGTCAATAATATGACCGTCACAATCTCCTCCTCCTATCTCTGCGCCCTTGGCGACGGACACTTTGCTCAACGGGGGGAACCCCCGCACGCAAGTGTCCTCGTCTTGGCGGTTCGTTAAAACAACATCAATACTCCGACAAGTGATATTGGAATATTCTTGAGGAATCACCTTACATAAACTTAACATCGTTGCTTTTTCTGGATCAAGAGTCTCATTACCACTGACTTCTTGGATGTTGTTCGATATAACCCAGAGTTGCAAGCGATCAGTGATTTTTTGATTGTTAAGGGCTTGCGTTAAAAACAGCAAACTGTTAAATTCTAGATACTTACCTTGATGAGTCCCAAAATTATTCACACTCCATAAATGAGCAATGTTTTGGGGAATTTTACCCAGTGCAATCAGTTCTTGGAACAACGTATCATAGTCATTGCGGTTTTGGGGATTAATAACATAAATTCCCTCACTCAATTTAGTAAACTGCTGTCCTACCTTCACCACAATGACATTTTTACCACTTTGTTGGAGTCTATTAACTAACTCCGAACCCACCCCACATTCATCAATAAACAATAACCATCGCTCATTCCCTGTTTCTTCGCCAGATAAAGAGGTTGAATTCGGTAGTAAAGAACGTTTCCATGAAGGAATATAGAACCAGTCAGCAATGTCTTGTCTTTTGTCCAATGTTACTGGCTTATTACTTGAAGATGATGGCGATTTAGCATCAATCCAGTATCTTTGTCGCTCAAAAGGGTAAGTAGGCAAAGGTAAGCGATGACGTTGCTCATGAGCATAGAACCCTGACCAATCTATTTCTACACCAGAAAGCCACAACCGACCTAATGTTTGTAATAAAAAGCCAACATCTGATTGTTGTTCTTTGACATGGCGTAAAGAAGTTAAAACTTGCTGTTTTGCTCCTGGTTTGAGATGCTGTGTTGTTAATGTACTTAATGTCCGCCCTGGTCCCACTTCCAGAAAAACACCTTCAAACTGTTGCAATAGTTGAGAGATCCCATCTGAAAACTTCACAGTTTGTCGCAGATGTTGACCCCAGTAAGTAGGATTTGTTGCTTCATTATCTGTAATCCACGTACCAGTGACATTGGAAATGAAGCGAATACGCGGTGGGTTTAGCTTCACTTTTTTCACGGCTTGTACGAATGGTTCCAAGATTGGTTCCATCATTACAGAATGGAACGCATGAGATGTGTGCAACAGCCGACATTCTATTTCTTGTGAAGATAATTGGTTTTGGAGTGTGGCGATCGCCTCCCTTGAACCGGAAACTACACACGAGGATGGACTGTTAATTGCTGCTATCTCTACAGACGTTCCATCGGTGTGTAGAGACGTTCCATGGAACGTCTCTACATTTTCTATGAAGGATTGCACGTCTTTTTCCCCAAGTGGAATGGCAAGCATACTTCCTGTGGGCAATTGTTGCATCAGTTGTCCCCTTTTTGCCACAATCGCTAAGGCATCTTCTAGAGAGAATACACCTGCAATTGTTGCTGCGACATATTCTCCGATGCTATGACCAATCATAGCTTGTGGATGCACTCCCCATTCCATCCACAATTGGGCGAGGGCGTATTCGATGATAAATAGTGCTGGCTGAGTAATTGCTGTTTGTTGCAGTCTATGAAGTGCAGTTTCAATTTGTTCTTCTTTGGGGAAGAGTATATGACGGATATCAAGAAGAAGGTGGGGTTGAAGAATCTGCGCGCAAGTATCTATATGTTTTTTAAACGTGGGTTCAGTATCATACAGTTCCCGCCCCATATTCACATATTGTGCCCCTTGTCCGGAAAACATGAAGATGACTGGACAATGGCTGGGTTTGTGGTGGTAAGTGAAAACACGTTGTGGATCTTGGGATGTCAGCACTTTTACTGCATCCTCACAATCGTGACAGACTACCATGCGGCGATGGTCAAATGCTCGGCGACCTACTTGTAGGGTATGAGCTACATCAGGCAGGTTAATATCGGGATGTTGCTGGAGGTGAGTAGCTAAGTTGGCTGTGGTAGTTTCTAGGGCTGTGGTGGTTTTGGCACAGATTAGCAACAATTGCCAGGGACGTGAAGTACTTGAGGGCGCAACAACTGGGGCTTCTTCCAAGATAACATGGGCATTAGTCCCTCCTATACCAAAAGAACTGACACCAGCTCTGTTAGGAGTCCCGTTTGTTTTCCACTCTGATAATTTGGTATTGACGTAGAAGGGACTGTTGGCGAAATCTATCTCAGGATTGGGTTGCTCATAGTGCAGACTGGGGGGTATTTGTTTATGTTTTAGTGCTTGTATTGTTTTAATTAACCCAGTTACACCCGCTGCTGTGTTCAAATGTCCAACATTTGTCTTGACTGAGCCGATTCCACAAAAGCCCTTTTTGTTTGTGCTAGCACGAAAAGCCTGTGTAAGAGCCTTGATTTCAATGGGATCTCCCAAAGGAGTTCCGGTACCATGTGTTTCTACATATGTAATAGTCTCAGGTTCAACTCCAGCTAAGGCAAGCGCCTCTAGAATAACCTCCCTTTGACCATCCACGCTAGGAGCTGTATAACCAACCTTTAAAGAACCATCGTTATTGATAGCTGAACCTTTAATTATTGCATGAATAAAGTCGCCGTCTGCAAGAGCATCCTCTAGTCGCTTTAATACAACAACACCCAAACCGTTGCCGAAAATAGTTCCTCTAGCTTTTGCATCAAAAGCTCGACAATGTCCATCAGGAGAATTAATTCCTCCTTCTTGATATCGATAACCACTTTTTTGTGGGACTTGTATCGAAACGCCACCAGCAAGTACAATATCGCTTTCGCCATTTAGCAAACTTTGGCAGGCTAAGTGGACTGCAACTAATGATGTAGAACAGGTAGTCTGAACATTAATGCTTGGCCCCTTAAGATTTAATTTATAAGAAATTTGTGTAGGCAGGTGGTCTTTATCATTGCCAATAAAAATTTGGAAACCGTCTACTGATTCTATCAAGCCACGGTTAGAATAAATGTTTGAAAGAAGGTAAGAACTATAAGTGACACCAGCGAAAAGACCTATTTGACCAGTGTAAGTTTGGGAGTCGTAGCCAGCATTTTCTAGAGCTGACCAAACACATTCTAGAAAGAGACGATGTTGTGGGTCTGTTATTTCAGCTTCTTTAGGAGAAAAGCCAAAAAATGAAGCATCAAATAATTCTATATCTTCTATAAGACTACCTGCTTTTACATACAGAGGGTCATTAACCACTGTAGAGTCTATTCCGGCAGATACTAGTTCCTCATTAGTGAAAAAAGAAATAGACTCTACACCATCTCGGATATTTCGCCAAAAACTATCAACGTTTTTAGACCCAGGAAAACTACCTGCCATGCCAATGATAGCTATTTCGTCTTTATCATTTAAGTTATTCAAATTATCTAACACATTCATAACTAAAAACCTTTCAAGGTTATTTTTTTACTTGCTTATAGAAAAGTTTCAATTGAAATTTCTGAAGCAAGCTGAATCTGTTCGTTTAAAACAGCGTTGATATCATCTTCCGTAGTCAGTGGGTTGGCAATGACTGCACGCAGGACAATAATAGGAATTTCTTTCCCAAAGCTCGTAGTTGTTTTTGTCGTCCGTGAGATAAAAGTACGACCAATTTGGCGCTGGATTTTCTGTAGGCGTTCATTACATTCATTAATGAGTTGATTGTCAATTTCTGTCAACTGCTTTTTAACAACAAGCTCTCTTAAGTGTTCTGGAATATATCGATAGAGAAGCAAGTTAGTATCAGGTTCTGCTAACAACTCAAACTCAGGCATGGTGCAGATACGATCTGCCATATATTGAGTTTTCCGAATTCCTTCATCAATTAAAAATTCATATCCCTTAAGTCCAATCAGATTTAGCCCAGCATGTAAAAATAAAGCCATACCAGGTCGAGAACCTTCTAAAGCACGTTTACCTAAATCAAATGACCCCTTACGCATGGTGTAGCTCGCTTGCTTTTCGATGGCTTTTGCCATGTACGGATCGCGGAAAAAGACCAGACCAATGCCCATTGGCAGGTATAGTTGTTTATGTCCGTCAATGGTCACTGAATCAGCTTGTTCGATACCAGCAAGCTTATGCCGATGTTGTTGGGAAAAAATGAGTGGTCCACCCCAAGCAGCATCTACGTGAAAATGAACATTCGCGGATTGTGCAATCTCTGCAATTTCTGCAAGGGAATCCACTCCACCTGAGTCTGTGGTGCCAGCAACGCCTACAATTGCAATTATAAGCAGGTTTTGGGCACGACACTGGGCAACAGCTTGGCGTAGCGCCTGTATATCAACTCGATTGTTACAGTCAGCGGGGACTCTAATCAAACGATGTGTACCAATTCCCATCAAATCCGCAGCTTTATCAAAAGAGAAATGCATCAATTCAGAGCCAATAATCGCTGCTCCTTTGTAACCGTAGAAATCTAGGGCTGCGGTTAAGCCTTCTTTTTCTATACCAAGAAAATCATCCTTTGGTCCCAAAGCAGTATTCCTCGCACACCAAAGCGCCGTGATATTTGCCACTGTCCCGCCAGAAACCAAGATTCCTAGTGTACTTAGATTATTTTGAATATGCTGAGCGTAGAAATTATCATCCAAGTTATAAATCAGTCGATGCAACATTGCCAAAGCTTCACGTTCACAGAAGCTTAAGGCTTTAGCTGTCTCTATTTTGACAGCGTTTTGGTTCATTGCCGTCATGAGTTTGGCAAGGGGGCGCACAAAACAAGGAAGCGCCGAGGTCATGTGACCGATAAATCGTGGTGAAGATGTGTGTATTGAGTGAGCAACAATATTGTTGTCTAGGTATTTGAGATAGCTCTCCAAAGAAGCAGGTTGAACAGGTATTTGACTATCAGAAAAGTTACTTAATAAGTAGTCTAAATCAATGTGGGTGTTGGCATCAAGGGTGCTTAAAAAATCTTGAGAAAACTTATTAGTTATTTCATCGATTTGTGACTCAATAGATGTCACATGACTAGATGAAGCAAACAGTTGCATCACTTGTTCTTCAATCTCATAATTCAAAGCTTGCTCAGTCTCAAAAAAAGAACTTTTCTTTGGCATTTCTTGTTTACTTAATGTCATCTTGTGTTCTTGTAATAATTTGGTTTTTTACTCTATTGCCAATGCTCGTTTAATTCTTACAGTTTATTTGCCTTATTGGGATGAAACACCTTTTTGCTTTGTTCCTGTTCGATGTTCAATCCTTGCTTGTTTTCGGCGCTGTACTGAGGCGGTTCTGCTTTCAGGGCGATGAGAATGTTGTGTAAAAGACTCTTGTTCGCTTGACTCCTGACCAAGATATCTAGTTAGGTGGCTTATGGTTGGATATTGAAACATTTCAACCAAGGGGAAATCTCGCTGAAATATTTTTTGCAACTTGCTATGAACCTGAACCAAAAGTAATGAATGACCACCAAGTTCAAAGAAATTATCATGGATTCCTACATTTTCAATCTGAAGTAATTCTTGCAAAATTCTCGCAATAGTTTGTTCGACTTCGGTTTGGGGTTGCTGATAAACCGCTTCTAATTCGGGACGTGAATCGTCAGGTGCAGGCAGTGCTTTACGATCAACCTTACCATTAGGTGTGAGTGGTAGTGCTTCTAGCATGACAAAAGCTGCTGGCACCATGTAGTTTGGCAGCTTCGACTCCAAGAAGTCTCGCAGTTCAGTCACTGTCAGTGTTTGCCCTGAGTGAGAGACGACATAAGCGACTATTCGTTGAGAATCAGCTTCATCAGAACGAACAATGACTACATTTTCTCGTACTTTGGGGTGTTGACTCAGATGTGCTTCAATTTCTCCAAGTTCGATGCGGAAACCGCGAACTTTGACTTGGTGGTCGATACGTCCTAAGTATTCAATCTCTCCGCTAGGTGAATAACGTGCTAGGTCTCCTGTTTTGTATAAACGTGCTGCTGAAAAATCGCTAAAGGGATTGGGGATGAATTTTTCTTTAGTCAGTTCCGGGCGGTTTAAGTAGCCACGTGCTAGTCCATCCCCACCTATGTGCAGTTCCCCAGGTACTCCAACTCCAACAGGTTGTCTGTTTGCATCCAGTATATAGATCTGGGTATTGGCGATCGCATGACCAATTGAAACGCATTTGGGCAAAGGTGCATTCGGACTGAGACTATAGCAAGTGACATCCGCAGATACTTCCGACGAACCGTAAAGGTTTAACAAAGTACTATCCGGCAAACTCTGCCGAAATTGTTGTAGCAGATCAATTGAGAGTGCTTCACCACTGCTGACCCACAACTTCAATTGGGGTAGCCGTGACTGTAGGTCAGTGTATGTATTCAACAGTATACGTAATAAGGAGGGAACAAGTACTAGCCGTGTCACATTGTTGTGAGCAAGAGTCACTACAAACTGTTGTGGATTTTTGACAACCTCATCGGGCACAATGACTGTGGGTACGCCTTGGAGTAAAGGTCCAAAAATTTCCCACACTGAATCCACAAAGTTTAAGGATGTTTTCTGGCAACACATTTCTCCCTGCACGAAAGGATAATTCTGCCACATCCAGTGAAAGCGATTGATTGCACCCCTATGCAGTCCAAAAACTCCCTTAGGCTGACCTGTTGAGCCAGAGGTGTAGATGACATAAGCTAGGTTATCGACTTTTGAAATATTGGTGGGGTTATCTTGGGAATATTTGCTAATAATATCCCAGTCGGAGTCCAAGCAAACTACTTGTGCTTTATGTTCAGGAAGTCTCTCCACCAGCTTCTGCTGAGTTAGTAGTACTGACACTTGAGAATCCGACAACATGAATGCTAGACGTTCTTGTGGGTATGCTGGATCAAGAGGTACATAAGCGCCACCCGCTTTGAGAATGCCTAAAAGTCCGATGATCATGTGGAGCGATCGCGAAGCGGCTCCTCCTGCGTTTCGCTCCACACAAATTCCCACCAGTACCTCTGGTCCCACTCCCTGGTTTTGCAGGTAGTGTGCCAGTTGATTGGCTCTGGCATTCAGTTCTCGGTAGGTTAGTTGCTGGTCTTCAAACACTACTGCTACAGCGTTGGGCGATCGCTCTACTTGATCTTCAAACAACTGATGGATGCATTGCTGTTGGGGATACTCAACCGAGGTATCATTCCACTCCACCAGTAGAGTCTGCCGCTCTAGCTCTGTCAACAGTGGTAACTCCGACAGGCGCTGCTGTGGATTGGCAACAATCCCCTCAAGCAACGTTTGCAAATGCCCAGCCATCCGGCTTACAGTGCTTTGCTCGAATAAGTCAATATTATACTCCAGAGTGCCAACGAGTCCGTGTCCTGTTTCTGTCATGTACAAGGTTAAATCAAACTTGGCTCCACCACTGTCACTTTCTAGAGGACTTAAAGTTAAACCAGGTAATTCTAAAGGCGACATTGGTGCATTCTGAAGCACAAACATGACTTGGAAAAGCGGTGTATGACTCAAAGAACGCTGTGGTTGCAGTTTTTCTACCAGTTGCTCAAAAGGCAAATCTTGATGAGCATACGCTCCTAGTGCCATCTCCCGCACACGAGTTAGTAGCTCCTCAAAAGTGGGATTACCTGCCAAGTTAGTTCGCAGTACCAAAGTATTGACAAAAAATCCAATTAACCCTTCTATTTCCGCCCGGTTGCGGTTGGCGATGGGCGAACCAAGTACAATATCTTCTTGCCCTGTGTAACGCCATAGCAAGGTCACAAAAGCTGCTAACAGGGTCATAAATAAAGTACTTCCCTGCTGCTGACTCAATTTATTGATACTTACAGATAGCTCTTGAGATAGCTCAAATGAATAGGTAGCACCCGCAAAGGTCATAACGGCGGGTCGGGGATGGTCAGTAGGTAACTCCAGTACTGATGGTGCGCCTTCTAACTGCTTACACCAATACGATATCTGGGATTTTAACACTTCTCCCACAAGCCATTGTCGTTGCCAAGCCGCAAAATCTACGTATTGGATTGCCAGTTCGAGCAATGGTAAGGGTTGCTCGGTACAAAAGGCTTGATAAAGTGTTGCTACCTCACGCACCAGTACGCCTTTTGACCAACCGTCAGAGGCAATGTGGTGCATTGTCAGTAGTACTATGTGCTCTTGCTCACCAAGGCGCAGTAGTTTCACTCGCAACAGAAGGTCGTTGTTGAGGTCAAAAGGTCGTTGAGCTTCTTTATCTGCCAGTTTTCTGACTTCGGCTTGTTGTTGGTTTGAAGGTAACTCAGTGATGTCAAAAATGGGTAACGGTAGCGATGTGACTGATGAGATAATTGCTACGGGTTGCCCTTCTATTGTCTGGAAATTGGTTCGCAACGCTTCGTGGCGGCGTAAAATTTCGTTGAAGCTTTGTTGTAGTGCTTTTAAATTCAATTGTCCCTGTAGGCGAACAGCACCAGGGATGTTGTAGAAGGGGCTGTTTGGTTCTAACTGTGTCAGGAACCATAACCGTTGCTGGGCGAATGATAGGGGTAGCTTTTGTGAGCGTGAAATACGCTCAATGTCTGCTGTTTCGAGTCCTAAACCTGCTTTGGTCGCTTTTTCAATGTCCTTGGCTAGCCCAGCTATTGT
>NZ_QMEB01000086.1:21570-22071 GCF_012912135.1 Brasilonema bromeliae SPC951
CAAATAAACGACGTAAAGGAAGCTCTTGCTGAAAAACTTGTCGTACTTGGGAAATCACGCGAGTTGCAAGCAGCGAGTGTCCTCCTAAGGAAAAGAAGTTATTGTGAATGCCTACTTTCTCAATACTAAGCACCTCTGCCCAAATTAAGGCTAGCATCTCCTCAATTGGTGTGGAAGGAGCAACAAAATTTGATTCGGATAATAGCTGTGTGACTTCGGGTGCAGGCAATGCTTTACGATCAACCTTACCATTAGGTGTGAGTGGTAGAGATTCTAGCATGACAAAAGCTGCTGGCACCATGTAGTTTGGCAGCTTCGATTCCAGAAAGTCCCGTAATTCAGTAATCGTCAGTGTTTGCTCTTTTTGAGGAACGATATAAGCGACTATTCGTTGAGAATCTACTGACTCTTCACGAACGACAACTACACTTTCTTGCACTTTGGAATGTTGGCGAACAAGTGCTTCAATTTCTCCAAGTTCGATGCGGAAACCGCGAACTT
>NZ_QMEB01000087.1 GCF_012912135.1 Brasilonema bromeliae SPC951
TAAAAGATGATAATGAAAAATCCCTCATTAAAAATTAAAAATTTTTGATTCTTTTAATTTTTAATGAGGGATTTTTTTTATCTTACTCTACTTCATTAAACAAATGTTCTTCCAACAGAGGTTGGACTTGACGAAACTCCTCTGGTGAGAGCAATTCTGGTTTACCAGCTTGAGATATTCGTGCGAAAAACAGCAGTGGATCGAGGGGAGTGTAAATTGCGTACTCTTGTTCTTCGTGGTAGAAGCTCGATAGCAGTTGTAATTGCTCTGGCTCTAAATCTGCTTCTTCGTCTTCAATTTCTAGAGTAAAAAGTTCTGACTCTTCCACTGGTGGTAATTCACCTGCAACAGTCAGAGCATAAGCTGTATGCTTCAAAAGGAGATTTTGCTCAGAAAGAACAGCCTGGGCTATGCCAAATATTTGGTCGATTATCGTTTCATCTTCCACTAAGATGGCTTCTTCTTCCTCTTCATCACCTTGCCAAGCAAAAATTTCTATTGGTGAGTCAACGGGTAGAAGCAAAACGTACTCTTGAGCATCTACGGTGAGTGAATGCTCAATGTAACATTCGAGGGTTCTCCCTTTGTCATCAGTCAAAGTGATGGAACCAGTACGAGTCTGATCATTTTCTTCAGGAAAGGATGAGGAAAACATAGTGGAGATATCGACTTTTTACTAAAAACTACCAGCAACTGTTATAATACCCGAATTCTTTCAACAGATATTATTAATCAAACTAGGGGTAAAACTGATTAATAAATTTCAGAATATCATGTTAAAAGCTTGCATCAATCAGCAGAAACTAGTGTGCTTTTCAAACAAGAGCGCCTTGTATCTAGCCATTGTTGTAAGATGATGGATGCTGCTTTACGGTCAATAAGTTGTTTGTGACGAGAGGGGGAGCGATTCTCTGCTATGAGCATCTGCTCTGCCTGAAATGAAGTTAATCGTTCATCAACATATTCCACAGGCAGTTTGAGAACCTTGGCAAGTCTGGTCGTAAATTTCTGCACTTGACGAGCCTGAAATCCTAAAGAACCATCCATAGAATAGGGTAACCCAACAATTAGGACTTGCACTTGGCGCTGATTGACGAGTTGTCGTATTTGCTCCACATCCCGATCAAACGATGTGCGCTCTATAGTAGTGATACCAGTGGCAATCAAACCAGTGCGATCGCACCCTGCTACACCAATACGTTTGCGCCCTACATCTAATCCTAAAGCAGAAACGAACTGCCGTGAGTTCTTTTCATCAGTCGGTGGAGTTGGGGAGGAGAGAGGGACAGCGGAAGCAGGGGAGCGGGGGAGATATTGTCCTTGTGTCCCTTTGTCTGGTTGTCCCCTTATATCCTTCTCCTTGTGTCCTTGTTCAAAACTCACTGCGAATTACTCCTGCCGTGCATCTGCCGATTCTTGCTGGCTAGATGTTTCTACGTTACAGTTATTGCACGAAAAGACAACAGTCTCTTTTGTCGTATTGGGTTGTGCTTTTCTGTCTGGCGACACTGGCTGTCCTTGTTGTGCCCATGACATACCACCAGGAATCGGTTTACGTGCAGGTTGTAATCCTTGCAACATCTCTGGTAACTGAATTCCTTCTAAGGAGACAAATTTTGACTCCCGCAGTTTATGCCACACAGAGCGAGACATCATCAAGGTGTGTTCTATACGACTTGCACCCATTCTCTCCAAATACTCTTCTCTTTCTGGGTGATAGTCTGCTGAGATGACTTGTAGAGCTTGTGGAGGAAAATCCTGTGCTATTCGAGCTAGTTGAGACAGTAACTCTGGATACAACCAGGTATAAGCTGGGTTAACTGTCAAGGTTGCCACATGGGGCTGTTGACCTTTACGATCCAGTCGCAGCTGAAAATAGCCGATCGCGGCTTTGCGTTGGGGTTCAAAAACGTAACCACTCACAACTTCTATTTTCGTCACCCACTGCTTAACTGCTTCTGTTAAAGCGCCAAACAGACTTGTTTTAAAGTCATCAGCGTTACGGTCAAACACTTGTCTTACTAGAGGTGGCATTGATGCCGTATCGAGTTGATACAGTAGCTGGGCATCAGCATTACTTACAGGCAGCAAATTGGGTAAGTCTGGTTCTGATTTTGCCAATTCTTCAAGCAACTCTGGTTCTATTTCCCAATATGTCATTTCTGCCAAGCGCTGAAATCCGTTTTTGCGATAAAGCGCCAATGCGTCTTTGTCATTGACATTCACTTCTAAAAGCCAAGTACGAGCTTCCAAAATTGATTCAAAGCAATAGCGCAAAAGCTGCGAGCCAACTGCTTGCTTATCTATCGCACGCTCTATCATCACGCGGTCAACTCTCCAGGTGCTGTGCGTGCGATTGAACGGCGATATTTGAATCATTCCCAGAAGCATACGCCCTTGTTCTGCTACGTATGAACAAAAACGATACCGTAATGGATTGGGAAACCAGCTCAAACACTTGAGTAATCCATACCAGCCGCGCAGCCATTGCATTTGCCGCATTGCATCACAAGCTCCCTTGGGGGTTTGGGCTGCGAATGACTCTTGAGTTAGGCGTTCAATTCCGTCCAAGTCCCGGTATTGGACTGGTCGGATAACAACGCTAAGATTTCGCTGAAGTAATGAGGTCATTTTCATTCGAGCCGCCATTCAGCTTAGAGTAACTAGGTCAAAGGAACTGCTGCAATAATCTTAACGGCTTTGTGCTACTTTCTATTAAACCGAAAGGGTGATTTTCGTAACTTTAAGATATTAAAAAGCAGATTTGTAGCAGAACAGCATTAGCCTTGTCTTAACAAAATCTGCTTTCAGCTTACTTTAGATTAACATTAATTTAACATTTTGGAACTAGATGGCTCTACGAGACACTAGTTTTTCAAAATGAGCTTGGGTTTGATGGAGTAATTGCTCCCGGCTGTCTTCCAAAGACTGCTTCAGGGGTGGAACCAGATTGCGAGCCTGCAGAGCCATGTGAAGCTGTAGATGGGCAACATATTCACTAAAATCATCACGCACTGCATTTGTGCTCGTTAATAAATTTGATTCCATTGCCACTGTGTTCTCCTTCAATTTTTATAGTTGTTTTACATTACAAAATATTTATCATGTTATTTTGCCTATCTTCTTACTTCGCAATGAAGTTTAATGTATGGCAGGAAGATTTCAGCGCTTGGCACATAGCGCGTAAATAAGTATCCACCCGTCACAAAAGAAGCACCAGGAGACGGAGTTGGGAGAGAGGGAGAAACCCCTTGGAGGTCTCCTCGTTGAGTGCAAGTGGCGTGGAAACCACCAAGACGAGCCAGCACTGCGGACGGGTTTCCCGCCGCAGGTGACTGGCGTCCTCGGCGACTACCCACCGCAACTGCCTCACCATTAATAGGGGTCGGAAATCCAAATGTGAATAAATCTGGACAAGAATTTATCACTCCCAAAAATTCCGAACCCTTCTTATGGGAATGTGTACTAAGGAACTGCGCACGAATAAGTTACCCGTTCTCATACCCAAAAGCCTTGATAAACAAAGGTTATTTTTTCTATAACAGATAAGTTATTTCTGCGCGACTCCGTAAGTCATGAGTAGTAATGACTGATGATCTACTAGACGGTGGGCGGCGGTTCATGAGGACAGCACAATGGCTGGGGGATCTCCCAACACAGGTGAGTGTCCCGCGTGTGAAAGGGTCTTTCTTGCCATCTTTGGTAACTGTTGCTGATTTATTCTTATACAAACAATGCCAATTTACCACTTCTTCAACGAAACAGTAGAGCAACGGGTCAACTCAAGAACTGTGGGACGAGGTGTGAAGTTACAAGCCAGTTATGCAAAACTAGCTTTAAGCCAGAGAATCATCATGCCATTTCTTCTGGTGTTCTTTAGCATCATGGTGCTATTGATCATCAGCTTTGCTTTCTGGTTTAGCCACAAGATGGAACAACAGATAACCTCCTCTGTAGAGAAAACTGCTTCAATAGTTTTGCAGGAATTGTATAGAGAAAAACAACACTTAAGTTCTTGGGTACAGCTGATGGCAGATCGGGATGATGTGCGTCTTGCACTCAAGCAGGCAAATACTTTAGCACTTATAAAGTTGTTTGTACCACAAAAAACGACTTTAGAACTTGATTTCCTCAAGATTGTTAACCAAAATGGTCGCGTTCTGTTGGATTTAGGACAGCGACAATTAGGAAACTCAACCCTGGAAGACAAAAGAAGCTTTTCCCAAGCACTGAGTGGTTTGTATCTTTCGGATGTCGTCAACTTTTCTACAAAAGAAGGACAAACGCAGTCAGTTCTTGTTGGGTTAGCACCTGTTAAGTCCAAAGAAGAAGTGATTGGTGCAATTGAAATTGGTATTCTTATCAAACAAGAATTGTTTCAACATCTAGAGACTACGAACAGCGAACATATAGTAGGATTCAACATAGACAAAACGGCAATATCTGACAACGAAGATCTGATATGTGTTTATGCTTCTACGTTACCAGCAGCTTGCGAAACTCATTGGCAACTACCCCCAGCTTTCAGACCGCCACAACGTCTCATCATTGCGGGTGAAGATTACTTAGCTAAAAGGGTAACTGTTTCAGGATTGAGCAATTCTTATCTTACTATTGTACTGCTGAAATCACTTTTTACTTTGAACAATACACTACAGTTTTTGTGGTTAGGACTATGGAGTTTTTTTGTGTTGTCAGCTTTGATCACAATTTTTGTAGGTAGGAACATAGCGCGAAAAATTTCTGACCCTGTGTTAGCTATAGCTAAATTCGCGCAAAAAGTCACAATGGAATCGAATTTTGATTTGCGATCTCCTGTTATGACTCATGATGAAGTGGGGATATTAGCCACTTCTCTCAACAGTCTTATTAGCAGAATAGCAGAATATACTCAACTATTACAGTTAGCACGGCAAACATTAGAAAGACGAGTCCAAGAACGGACTCAGCAACTTTTGCAAAAAAATCAGGAATTGAATCAAGCTTACGAACAACTCAGCCAAGCTTTAAACGAACTTCAGCAAACTCAAGCACAATTAATTCAGACTGAAAAAATGTCTTCGCTGGGTAATATGGTGGCAGGAGTTGCCCATGAAATCAATAATCCTATCAATTTTGTCTACGGCAATTTAACTTATGCTAAACAGTACACAGAAGAACTTTTGAAAATACTGTTTTTTTATCAAAGAGAGTATCCCCAGCCAAGTGCTGTTATTCAAAATCAACTTAGTGAAATTGATATTGATTTTATCAGTGAGGATTTACCCAAACTGATGTCCTCAATGCAAATGGGTGCTCAACGTGTCCACGACATTGTTTTATCATTGAGAAATTTCTCACGTCTTGATGAAGCCGAAATGAAAGCTGTGAATATCCATGAAGGAATTGACAGCACTTTATTAATCCTCAATCATCGAACGAAAGAGAAAATTAAAGTTATTAAAGAATATGGAAATTTGCCCTTGGTTGAATGCTATCCAGCACAACTCAATCAAGTCTTTATGAATATACTCAGCAATGCAATAGACGCATTAGAAGAGAGAATGGGAAATAGGAAGTCGGCAATTGTAAAAGAAACACTTCCTACCCCCACAATTCGGATTTATACTGAGATTATTTTTGCAGCCTCTGGGAAAGACTCTGTTCCATGTGTTTGCATAAGAATTACTGATAACGGCTGTGGGATACAGTCAAATTTCAAAGATAAAATCTTTGAGCCTTTTTTCACGACAAAAACGGTAGGTAAAGGGACTGGTTTAGGACTGTGGATTTGCTATCAAATTATTCAAAAGCATCAGGGGAAAATTGAAGTTAACTCTAACCCAGTTCAAGGAACAACATTTCTCATCACTCTGCCGCTTTCACAATTATAAATAGCCTAGATTAAATAGGCTTGTAGTAGCGCTTCAACTCCAGGACAAAACTACTGTTGACTATGTCAGTTGTTTACAAATGATGCAGGCTGAACAAACTATTATCCATACTCAACTAGCTACAGCAGCCACTGTCTGATTCACTATTTCATATGGTTTTTCTACGCCTTGTGCCAAATATTCAGCAAGCTGAGATTCTATTTGCTCCCGTACAATTTGGCGATACTCCAAGAAATGTTCATTGTGGGCACAGGTCGCGAGATAATGCTCTGCAACCCCGGGGTTACGCTTGAGAATACTAAACAGGTGGTGCCAGAACTTCCAGCGAGTTTCGCGTTTTATCCCTTGTCGCCAAATAATCAACAGCAGCGCTTTCACAACAACCCACTCTGGCATCTTGAATGGTGCTTTCCAACTCGGTGCACCCATGATTAGGAAACAACGGTAGGTACGATCCAAGTAGCACACTGGGTCATATAAATAACTAAATGCTTCAATATATTCTCTGGCAATATCTTCCAAAGAACGAGTGGGGATAAAGTTCATCAAAGTTGTCTGATTGATGTTACCGTCTTTATTTTCTCGTAGTCGTCCTTCTTTATTGAGGCGATGCCAAAGGGCAGTATTTGGTAGCGCTTGTAACATGGCAAAAGTTGTGGAGGGAATTGCTGCTTGTTCTGCAAAGCGGACAATGCGATCGCCTGCGCCTGATTTCTCTCCATCAAAACCAATAATAAACCCAGCCATCGGGCGCAAACCAGCTTTGATGATGGTTTGCACAGCCTCAGTTAATGAACTACGCGTATTTTGAAACTTCTTTGTCAGTTGCAAACTGTCTTCATCCGGTGTTTCAATTCCCAAAAACACCGCAGCAAAACCGCACTCAACCATCAACTCCATCAATTCTGGATCTTGTGCTAAGTCAATAGAAGCTTCGGTGTCAAACCGGAATGGATACTTGTGTTCTGCCATCCAAACCTTTAACTCTTTGAGCAACAACTTAACATTGCGCTTGTTGCCGATAAAGTTGTCATCCACCATAAAAATACCACGCCGCCAACCCAGCTTATAGAGGTAATCTAACTCTGCCAACAGTTGTGCAGGAGTTTTGGTGCGAGGTTTGCGTCCGTAAAGAACAATAATGTCACAAAATTCGCACTGGAAAGGACAACCCCGCGAAAATTGAATTGACATCATGTCGTAAGCGTCAAAGTCCAGCAACTCAAAACGGGGTATTGGGGTGTTTGTGACATCAGGTTTTTCTGTAGCGCGGAAAGTCCCAGAGGTTTCACCCCGTTTAATTGCTTCGACAAACATCGGGAGGGTAATTTCCCCTTCATCTAAAATTAGGAAATCTGCACCAGCTTCTTGAACTCCCCCAGGAACTGAGGTGGGGTAAGGACCGCCCACAGCAACTAACTTACCACGTTGTTTTGCTTCGCGAATTTGCTCTAATAAATCTTGTTTTTGAACTATCATCGCAGAGAAGACGACCACATCCGCCCAAGCCCATTCCTCTTCTGTCACTGGGCGGATATTGCGATCAACTAGCTTAAACTCCCATTCTTGAGGCAAAATTGCTGCAACTGTCACCAAACCCAATGGTGGTAACAAAACTTTGCGGTCAACTAATGCCAAGATTTTTTCATAAGACCAAAATGTTTTGGGAAAAATGGGATAAACTAGTAAAATTCGCATGAACCGTCAACCCTCACAAACAAAAGTGTTTTTTCGCGCTCAACTATCATAAAAAGTTGATTGGTACACTGACGAAGTTTTCTTCTTTGAAGTTTCTGTCCGATAGCACGAGTGTAGCTAGTTCACATAGGTGAACAATAGCGCCTAAGTGCATCGAGTTGCAACCCAACCCAGAGTGTGGCACTTAGACGCTATTTATTGTCAAAAGCAAAAATTCCTTAACTCTGCTGTGAGTTTGACTGGCTAGATTGATCTGCGGGCTGTGTCTTCTCCTCTTTTTTCTGACCCTCACCGACTGCTTGCAATTGATTGAGGTGAATATTATTCACTTGAATAACAAAGTTTTCTATTGCCTCCTTTGCCTTTTGTTGTTGTTCGCTTTCGTCAGCTGAGTCATAGCAACGATAAGATGGAGTTATTCCCAAGACAAATTTCTCTTGTTCAGCTTCTAACGATTCAACTGTCGTGTTAGCAGAAATCCAATTTTCCTGAAAAGGAAACGAGGTGACGACACTAGCAACTATAGAGGCAATAGCTGGAAAAATTACGGGCAGCCACTTCAGGAAACCTTGACCTGGTTCCAATTTGTCTACCAAAACTAAAATTGGTGTCACTCCGGAAAAAACAATGGTTGACATTTGCAAACCATAGTAAAGATTTCTCGATAGATTTCGAGTTTTTTTATAATCGTCAATCAACTCTTGGCAATACTGTAAAGCGTTTTCTCTCGCTGGCGCTATCGGGTTCTTTGTCGAGTGATTGTTACTGTTCATCAGATAGAGTTCGGCTTTTTTCTGCAGTTCGAGTTTAGAAGCGGCGTTACTAGAAACCCGAAATACTTGTTGATTGATGAGGAACAGAAAAACAAAGATAGCCAAAGAAATAGATCCAGTGAGTATGACTCTTGGATTGTCTGGGAAAACAAGAGTAATAACACCTGAACCAATAAAAGCAGCTAAAAAGAAATACTCAAAGACCTTCAGGGTAAACAACATTTTTTGACTTGATGAGGACGATGATTGTTCCTGCGTATCGGATATTTCCGTCTGGTTTTTCTGCTCAATAGTCGTCATTGCTCAGTTGCCAATTCGGTGATCACATACAAGTATAGTAAGTTTTCTGGCAAAATGTTTTTCAGCATACAAAATGCCAGGATTAAGATGCAGATTAGAGAATATTTAAAAAGTTTAATGAGTGACTTCCATTTGGGGCAATCTCTCCCAAAAATTCACGCAAAGCCGATTTTGCAAACAATTCCGGCGTCTGCTTGCGCTTACGGAAACAAGGACTGCAATGCTGGACTCACCAGACTGCCTCACCACCGCAAGTGGCTCACAATTTTAGCACAGGGCGATTTTTCCTCAGCTTAGGCAGATTTTTCGCTTGTTTTACCCAACGCTTGAAATTCTAGCCGAGCACTGCCTCAGCTATAGAAAGCCAACCTCTGTAGGCTTTCTGTAGATCCACCTGCGTGGACGCGTGTTTGTATAGCCTTTGAATTTTATTCGCTGGGTGGCTGGGTTTATTTTTCAAAATGAGACGCTTTCACAGCTTTAGCACCGGATGTTCAAGAGTGCATCTACTCAAAGTATTATATCTTAGACCAGAATCACTTTTCTGTCAATGCATAACTCCTAAAATTAGGAATACCGACATATATTGTCTTGCGAATCTAAAAAATCTGTAAATCAAACAAATATTTGTTGACCATGTATTTCCACGCAATTAATGTATTGTACATATGCAAATTTATATATTGCATATACACATAATAAAAGTACTTAATTCATCCCCTGGCTGCCCTTGACTGCTTCTACTTGACTATCACGAAAAGCCGCGATGTTTCGAGTCATTGGTCATTAGTACTAATTACTAAAGACTAAGAATCGAGACAGTGGGCGGCGGTTGATGAGGACAGCACTGCACCGACGTCTCCCGCACTTTGGTGATTGTCCGTCCGATCTCTAGAAGAAATGGGCTTTCCGGCTGTCTTTGGTAAGTATTAAGTACAAAATCATATTTTTTTGAGGCATCACAGCTTCAGTATTAAACATGAAAATACAAGGTACAGACTATCTTGAAAATGAGGAGTTAGGGAGGGAAAGAGTGAGAGAGTGAAGGAAAGAAGATTTTTATGTGTATTGGTGAACGTAGTTGATGAGAGCTACTTAGAGGATGTCTGTTGAAGTCAGAAGTGTTATGTCCAACAGAGTGCTCTTCGTAGTGTTTGCGTATCTGGTGATCTCTATGTCTACGGCACCGTTGCTTTGCGTTCCCCCAGGCCAGCCTAGCGTCTGGGCAGGAGATACGCTCGTGTTCCAACTAAGCATGCTCAGGACTACGTTCATAATGACAAAATGTACAGCTTAGATATAGTTTAAACTTCTAACTGACCAGATAGATTTGCTAAAGTTAATAAATAAACTATTAGGAACTCATTTCTAAGTTTATATTTAGCATCTATCAAGTCTAATACAACCCGAAATGATATCAGGCTGGGTAGAATTGTAGCCATTAATCTACAGTTCCAAATCTGACTCTAGCTATATTCGTAACAATTATCGTTTTTGATGAGGATTAAGAAATGGTAAACATAGGCTATCATACGGCCAAATTTCAAGGTCAATTTATTCGTTCTCTTTATAGAGATGTAGTTGTTAAGTTGGTGAATCTTCCCATCAAACAAAATCGAAAAGTTCCAATAAATGTCTATTCTTTATCTTGTGAGCGCGATTTACCAGAACAAGTAGTCAGTATTCGGTCATTCATCCGTCATGTTGGCATTCCAGATACATTCACTGTGATTTCTGATGGTAGCTACACTGATGATAGTTGTCGTTTACTCCGCCGGATACATCCCTGTGTTGAGGTGGTGCAATTAAAAAAACTTCTTAGAAACGATTTGCCTCAATGTGTTTCTGAATATGCCCAACAGCATGCAATGGGTAGAAAGTTGTCGGCATTAATGTCAATTCCTGTGAATGGTCCAACTATCTACACAGATTCAGATATTTTATTTTTTCCAGGTGGAATTGACTTAGTTCAGTTAGCCACTTCAGACGATAAATACACTAGATATTTACTTGATTGCTCTAATTCACTAGATCAGAGAATCATTGTAAATGATTCTGAGAAGTTAAATCCAATCAATGCTGGATTTATTTTATTCAAGCACGAATTGGATTGGAATTTCGCTATTGAACGCTTGGCGAATATCGAAGGACTTCCCTCATATTTTACTGAACAAACAGTGGTGCATTTGACAATCCACCACAATCATGGTATACCTCTGTGCTCGCAACGATATGTTCTCAATGTAGAAGATCAGTTCATTTATCCAGATAAATTTGCTAGTAAAGAAATTGCTTTAAGACATTATGTTAGGGATGTCAGACACAAGTTTTGGTTTAATTTGGCGTTAGCTTGATGAGTCAATACTTTTTGAGTAAGCCTGCAGGTTAAACAAACTAAGCCTACATAAGTGGGTAATTTCTATGGGCTGCAGAAGCAGCCTTTGTTAGTGTGTCCGTAACTCTGCACTATGACTGGGTGACAGATACTATTAACCGGCACGTATTGAATGGTAAGTGTCGCAGTTAGTGTACGTTCGCTAATTTTTACTAAAAACGAATACATCAACACAATGCAAATCTCTTCATTTGACGTCTTTGACACGGTTCTGACACGAGTTGTAGGAACACCAAAAGCGTTCTTTCTTTTGCTAGGTAAGCAACTGGCGGGTCAATCCCTGATTAACTGTACACCTGAAGCGTTCGTTCATGCTCGCACTACAGCTGAGTTCCGGGCACACAGCAATGTGGGTGAAAAATATTCTTTGCACCAAATCTACACAGAAGTTGCGATCGCCCTACGACTCACTGATGAGCAACGCGAAAAAATCATGCACATTGAATGTGCCTTGGAATCTGAACTAATTCGCCCGATCCCCATTGCAAGAGATCTCATCCAGACTGCCCGCAAGCAAAACAAGCGTGTGGTTTTCGTGTCCGATATGTATTTGCCTGCTGAGTTCATCAAAGAGCAGTTAGTGCGTCATTCGTTCTGGGTGGATGGTGATGAATTGTATGTATCTTATGAATACGGAAAATCCAAGGCAACAGGTGAACTTTTCCGAGAATTGCTCAATCGTGAGGGTGTTTCGCCTGCCGAAGTCTCTCACTACGGTAATGATTTGCGTATTGATGTTCAAGGTGCGAAAAAAGTTGGGTTGAAAGCTCAACATTTTTCCGAAGGCAACTTGAATCGATATGAACAAAAACTGGAGTCACATTCCTATGCGACAGAAGGTTTATCTTCTGCAATGGCTGGTGCTTCCAGATTGGTGCGCTTGCAAGTCCCGGTGTCGTCCTCAAAAGAGGAGGCTCTACGTGATGTCGCTGCAGGCGTAGTAGCTCCTACATTAGTCGGCTATGTTCTCTGGATACTCCAACAGGCTCAGCTGATGGGCTTAAAACGGCTGTACTTCGTATCAAGAGATGGTCAAGTTTTGCTGGAAATAGCGCGTAGATTAGTCGGCAAGCTCAACTTTTCTTGCGAACTTCGCTATATCTACGGCAGCAGATTATCGTGGAATCTGCCAGCAGTCGTCAGTCTTGATCCACAGCAGGCATTGGAGATGCTGAAAAGACCAAGCTGGATTTTGGATGGCACGAGTACCCTCTCTATTCGAGACTTTCTGGCGCGGGTTTCTATTGCTCCCCAAGAGATTCGTGATAGCTTGGCTGCTATCGGATTCAAAGAAGAAGATTGGTCTAGAATTCTGAGTCCACAAGAAGTGCAGGCATTACACCCAGTGCTTGACAAACCGGAAGTTAGTGAACTCATTCTTCAGAAAGCTGTTCAAAAGCAACAAGTTCTGATGAAATATCTCGACCAAGAGGGGGTGCTTGACTCAATTCCAAAGGGGTTAGTTGATGTCGGTTGGTTTGGCAGCTCGTATGATTCCCTAGCTGCACTTGTCAACGCTAACGGTGCGACACTTGATGTGGGTTTCTTTTATGGTCTTAAGAGTAATTCCAAGGGAAATCAATCTGACTCTAAGAAAGGCTATTTCTTCGATCAACGGACAAGAACTGGCTTCAAAGATGTTTTACCTGAGTTGGGTATTGTTCCTTTGGAAATGTTTTGTAGTGCAGATCATGGTACCGTGCTTGGCTTCATGGAGGAAGGGGATCAAGTTCGACCGGTATTCAAGGAAGAACATAATCAAAGGATCATCGACTGGGGACTACCACTTGTTAGGAAGGCAGTTTACTCTTTTACAGAGAATCTGTTACTTGATCCAAACTTAGTTAATCCATGGGCAGATGTGCGCCAAGCTTCTGCAGATGTCCTTCAGTCGTTTTGGTTGAGTCCTTCTTATACAGAGGCGAAGGCTTGGGGTGACTTTCCCTGGGAGGCAGGTCATAGCGAGAATACTAATTCTCTTGCTCAATCCTACTCTTGGATAAATGTTGCTAAATCTTTTTTGACTGCGAGATTCGCTTATAATCAAGGTCTATGGTTTGAGGGATCAGTCGCCCAAAGTTCCTTACCAGTCCAAAAGGGAATACAAGGTTTTCGCCGCTATCGGCGCTTGCTCTTGAGTATCAAGTCTAAAGTTCTCACTCCTAGACTCAAGCTAGTTAAGCGCTCACTACAAACCCCTTAAGAACGAAAATTCCTTAACTTGTCTATAGTAGGAAGATCCCACTCCTAACCCCTCCCCGGAAGCAGTGTACACACAAGTCATCGAATGACTCAAAATTCTGGGAAAACCTCACCCTGCCCTGTCGGGCATCCCTCTCCTTATTAATGGGAAAACCTCACCCTGCCCTGTCGGGCATCCCTCACGCCAGGTGCTACAACGGGGGGAACCCCCGCAACGCACTGGCTCTCCTTATTAAGGAGAGGGAAAGATTTTTGCGTAGCAAAAAGCGAGGGTAAGGTTTTGAGCGAGATGTGTGTACACCGTAAGCTTGCAGGGAAAGTTGGTAACGGTTCTGAGGTCATTAAACGAAACCGATATTACTTGATAAATGGCTTGACACCACTAATTTTCAAAATATCGCTCATCGTCGCACAGTAATTTGGCAAACCCAAGCTGGCTGGATTGACGACATTTTGGTAAGTAAAATGCCGATAGTTCATACTGAATCTATCCCAAGCAGCCATCTGAATACGGAACAAAACGATAATTAAATTGGCTAAAGATAAAGATAAAGGAATGCGAAAGTAAATCTTTTTGCCTAAATAAGCGCAAACTTCTTCTATTGCTTGATTTACAGTTAATTTTTCTTCACCCAAAACAATAGAGCGTGTTTCCTCTTTTTTTGGAGGATTCTCAATCAAATATCTTATTACTGTGGCAATATCTTGTCCGTGAATGAAGTGGAAACTGCCATCTGCTTTTAAATAGCGAATCAAATTTATATATTTCGTTACTTCTGGAATACCAGATGTAATGTGAGAGTAGGGTTTATTGCGATCGCCCCCCAGCACTAAAGTAGGAAAAACACTCGTCACTTTAGGGGCTATTGCTAACTGCGATATCTTATGCAAGCAATCGTACTTGGAACGGATGTAATCTGTACCCAGTTCCCCTGCTTCCTTCAAAGGTTGGTTGTTGCGATCCAAAACGCTAGCTGTGGAAAAATAAATGACTTGTTCGCATTTGTCTGGATCTAACAAGTTCAGCAACTCGTGCGTTTTATGGACATTAATATCAAATGTTTTTTCACCACCCCAAGCCGTCGCTGTCAACACAGCAACATCTATCGTTTTCAGCAAGTCAGCAAATTGCTCTATTTCTTGCATATCACCCTGCAAGACAGTCACACCAGGACGTGCTTGAGTATCGACTTGCAGTTTCTTTGGATTCCTAACCAGCAGATACAGTTCGTGTTCTGTTTCTTGAATTAAGGCTTCACTTATGTAGTGACCGATACAACCACTTGCACCCGTGACTAAAATCCGTTTCTGGGTCATAGAGAGTTTCAAATAAGATTTAGGAGTTATCAATTATGAATTGTGAATGAGAAAAAAGTTTCATATTAGTAGGCAAGGATTATTCATGAGCCAGTTGGCATTAATTTGATGCAGTTGACAATTGCGTCGGATGAAACGATGGCAAAGCAAGCAAAGCAATTAATTGAGCGAGTACAATTAGAAGAAACAGGCACGCTGCCGAAAAACGAAATACTAAATATTATTACTACCATTGCTGTTTATAAGTTTTCGACCTTGAGTAGAGAGGAAGTTGAAGCTATGTTAGGACTGACTTTAGAGCAAACAAGAGTTTATCAAGAAGCGAAAGCCGAGGGTCGAGAAGAAATGTTGAGAGCAGCGATACCTCTGTTACTAAAAACTGGGATGAGCGTGGAACAGATTGCTCAACAGCTTAATGTTGATGTAGAAGCTGTCCGCTTAGCTGCACAGCAAAGCACATAGAATGAACATTGAAGAAACACAAATCTACAAAGACTTGGAGCGTTAAACCAAGTTAAAGGCAGCTTCACGCCTTTTACAGCAATTTTCAGGTAATTGAACCACAATTTGCGGGAAAGTAGACATGGAGTGATTGTTTAATTCGATAGCGATGAGACAGCCAGGGGACACAAAACATTGCGCCCCTAACCTCAGCTGATCATACAACTGCACTACTAAGTTGCTTAGCGGTTTCAAAGAAGAAAGCAACATTTTCCTCTGGAGTTTCCGGTAAAACACCGTGACCCAAATTTAAAATGTGTCCTTTATTGCCAGCTTTCCGCACAGTATCGTAAATGCGATCGCGAATAAATTCCTTAGAACCAAACAATACACCAGGGTCAAGATTTCCCTGCACTTTGAGGTGCTTACCTAATCTTTCCCGTGCGTCTGCCATATCTACTGTCCAGTCTACAGTAATCACATCGGCACCTGATATTGCCATTCTCTCAAGCAAACCTGCACTACCACTCACCAATAGAATCAGAGGTGTATCAGGATGAGTTTCTCTGACTTGTTGGAAAACCCGCTGTTGATAGGGTAGTGCGAAGGTTTCATAATCTTGAGGACTCAATTGTCCTGCCCAAGAATCAAACATTTGCACAACTTGTGCGCCACAGTCAATTTGGTAGCGGACGTAGATGGCGATCGCATCTGCGAATTTTGTCAGCAACTTATCCAGCAGCGTCGGATTTGAGAACGCCATGTTTTTGATGACGGAATAGGTTTTTGAACCTTTTCCCTCCACCGCATAAGCGGCTAATGTCCAAGGTGCACCGACAAAGCCCAACACAGTTGATTCGTTGCCCACTTCCTGCCGCAATGCTTGTAGGATTGTTTTAATGAAAGGCAGCGATTCTTCCGGTTCTAAGGTATGCAGGTTATCGATTTGCTCACTCGTGCGAATGGGCGAGTGAATGATTGGTCCTTTACCTTCAGCGATATCCATATCAATACCTAAACCAGGTAGCGGTGTGACGATATCAGAAAACAAAATCACTCCGTCTGGTTGAAAGGCTTTCCAAGGTTGCAGGGATATTTCAATCGCTACTTCCGGTATTTCCGAGCGATCGCGAAAAGAAGGATACTTCTCCCTTAAATCTCGGTAAGCTTTCATATATCGTCCCGCTTGTCGCATCATCCATACGGGGGGACGATCTAACACTTCACCACGAGCTGCCCTGAGAAGATAAGGAGCGTTGGAAGAAATACCCATTTAACAGTTCATCCTAAACTCTTTTTTATGTCATTGTTTAGCTTATCATCCTAGGATTGCCCTTTTTTGATAAGACTCGTCTTTGAAGCGTTGCTCGTAAAAATTCTATTCAAATTGGACTCAAAACTTCATAAATATTAAAGAATAAGTCAGGAGGAGCCAGCACTGCAGGAGGGGAGCCACTGCGTTGGACGGGTTTCCCGGCTTGAAGCATGTGGCGTTCTCCCTCCGTAGGTGTCTGGCGTTCAGAATGCAATTGAGTGGAGATGCGTGATAAACTTATGTAAAGCACCATAAACGCTTTAAAAATAAGCTTTCAAGCGATTTACATTTCTTAATCTAGATGTGTTTTTTAGCGCCCACCTACTTAGGACATGAGGTGGAAATCTTCAGGGACATGGTGTCCCATTGGAGGCGACCTTATCAAGTCACACTGAACTACCTACACCGTACTTGTATTCAAGTAAATGTAAGTAGTTCACAGCTATTCCATTATAAATTGGTACAATCTCCCGTCAGTCTACTTCGCCAAGACTTTCCACCAGAATTCTTGCAATTATGTGCATCCCTATTGTTTAAGATTCTCCCCTCACAATTTCTTCCGCTCCAGCACTCGTTTTTATCCGTGGGATCAGGTGGTGGTGGTGGATCAAAAACTGGTTGAGTCACAGGTATTGGTGCTGTAGTAGGTGCATCTTTTTGTGCTAGTGTTTCTTGAGCAAATGCTGGTGCTGTAAAACTTCCCACTAGTAGAGTCAAAGCTAATCCCATCAGAACGATGAAACGGCGAAAGTTATTCATGTACATGGTTGATTTTCCTTAAGTGATTGGATTTTGTTAGAGCTTACACATTGACAAAAGTTTAATTATGCGATTGTTTGTAGCCCTTCCTTTTTTAATTAGTTGTAAGCAAAATTAACTTATGCATGAGTGAAATTGAAATGAGAAATTCTTGCTCGATCTGAGTGTTCCAGAATCGTATGCAAGTTGGCTATATGCGTTTGCATTTGCGTAGCACTCCTTTTGGGGACGGGGGTGAGAGAGGAGTAGAGAATAATATATAAATATAAAAAGTTAGTGACATCTACCCTGTCTACCCTGTCTACCTGAGGTCTTGAAAGCTTGAAAGCTTTATGGAACAAGAGTTTCGGAGGTAGACAGGGTAGTAGACATGAATACATATGTACTATGAATACCATGTTTTAGGCAAAATTGGGTATAAGATAAGCTGCGTATGTTGTCAGCTTGGGACAGTTTTGTGTTTAAGACATAAAAAAAAACCTCATACGTTCACTTAACGTAGAGGGTTCTAGAAATGATTTTAGTAAGGGTTAGGTATACTTAAGAATAAAGATTAACACCGCTGCTTGGTTAGAGTATATTCAAAATACCTTTGTCTGCATCTAATTGAACTGGGACTCCCACAGGTAAAGCTGCATTGGGAGCTTCATGACCAAAAGGCAAGTTTGAGACAATGGGAATGCCTAAATCTCCTAGGCGATCGCGCAACACTTCCTCAACACTAAAGCTAGGAACATTTGCAGGCGCTTCACAACGGCTAAAGCTACCCAGTGCAATTCCACGAACTTTTGATAAAACACCACTCATCCGCCATTGTGTTAGCATGCGGTCAATGCGGTACGGAACTTCTGTCACATCCTCCAATGCCAAAACCACACCATCCATATCTGGTAGCATTGGCGTACCAAGCAGATGAGTTGCCACCGTAAGATTACCTGGTAACAAGATACCATTAACCACACCTCCACCCCAACCACAACCCTTTAAAGGTGCAAGAGGGCGACCTTCCACACAATCAAATAACCTTTGAATTGACCAATCTGGTTCGCAAGCCAGAGTTGTCAGCACGGAACCATGAACACCAGAAATTCCTGCTGTGTAAAGACTCCACAAAAGCGCGGTGATGTCAGAAAAACCAATGAGCCACAATGGATGTGCTGAGTTTTCTAAATTCTGCCATGTCCAATTTTCCAAAATACGGGTGCTACCGAAACCACCTCTAGTACAAAGAACACCACGACACTCTGGCTCTTGCCATGCTGTTGCTAGTTGCTCGCGCCTAAATTCATCTTTACCAGCTAAATATCCCCATTTGTCTTCTATCTCTGGGAATATTTCGACTCGATAGCCACGCGATCGCCAAATTTCTACCCCTTTTTGGAAAGCTTCAAATTCCCGTAAAGCACCGCTAGGAGAAATCACTCGTAATAAGTCACCTGGTTTGAGAGGTGGAGGAACAAGTTTAGATTTGAGATTTTGAGTTTTGGATTGCATCAATAAACTTATTTCAGAGCAAATAATACAAAATGTTAATTTCGTATTCGCTATTTATATCTTCTTAACCGTGCAAAATCCAATATCAGAGCAAAAAATATGGCTCATGAATTCAAAAATCTAAAATTTTCAGAAAGCATCGTTGAGAGCGATAGAGTGCAGGCGGCTTCCGTATCGCCCGTATCACGCCCTACGCCCCAGAGAAAATTCAAGTGAACAGTGAACAGTGAGTAAGCGTGCGAATGACGGCTTTCCCGACAGAGGCATCTGGCGTAAGCGCAAGCGTTCGCCGGAGGCGTGCGCGCAGCGTCTGGGCAGGAGATACCCGAAGGGTGAACAGAGGAAGCGATTTCTTGACTTTCTTGATAACTGATAACTGGTAACTGGTAACTGTTAAAAATTCTTGTCTTCTTCTTCCTCATCTTTACCTTCTTCACTTGCATCACCAGGCAAAGCACGGATACGATTCATCTGTGAAAGAGCATACTTTGCTGTTGATCGCACGTCTGCATCCGGATCTCGCACAGCATGAGATAAGATTTGACTCATTTGAGCCATCATGTCATATACGCGAGTCAAATCGCGAATGGCATTTTGCCGCACTTGTGGACTTTCATCTTGCAATGAAATTGCCAAAGCACGGTTCATTGGCTTAAGTGTGCGGGTGTTAATTTCTGCTAAAGCAGCTAAAATCAAGCTGCGTTGCTGAGAATCTGCATCCACCATCAAGTCCACCAAAGGCTGAATTGCTCGTGAGTCTCCTTTTTGACCTAAATCCCAGATAGCTTTACGTCGCTGTGTTATATCAGGGCTACGTAAATCTGAAATCAACTGGTCAATGATGTCAACTTTGGCAAGGCGAGAAGTTGTTTCCATTGGTAAAAATTCAGTAGACGGTGGTATCGTTGTTTCTGTTTCTTGTGTACTGATGACACTAGTGTTATGAAACTCCTCGTCGTCGTTCTTTGTGTGAAACTTTTCTATTGTTTGCGGAACTGAACTGGTGTTTAGCTGACTATAATTTTCTGGGTATTTTACAACTTTTGTACCCTTCTCAATCTTTTTTACTATATAAAGTAATGCCCCAATACTTCCCAAAACACCAGTACCCACAAGTGACCACCAAACTATGTCTGTTTCTGTCTCTTTCTTGGTCTTGGGTTCAGTGGTAGAACTAATTGCAATGGAAGAAGGCGGTAATTTCTTGTTTATTGCTGTCTGAAGACTCTGCCTAGTTGCATCACCAAAGATACCGTCTACACTTAAACCTTTTGCTTGTTGAAATTTAGTCACAGCACGGCTTGTACTTATGCCATACCGTCCATCTATCTCGCCATCATAGTATCCTAACTTCTTAAGTAAGGTTTGCAGTGACTTCACTTCTACACCTGTGCTACCAAGTCTAAGAATGGACTGCTTAGCAGCATCTTTGGAACTGGCTTGAGCAAGTTCTAAATTTTTAAAAACAATTTCAGGTTTAACTGCACTTGCTGGACGTTGGTCAAATCCTAAGCAAGCAAGGCAAGCAATGAAAATAATAGAGGAATAGCGTCGCCTCATATAGCAAGTTTCAGCCAGAACGTGCATTGGAAGCCATTGATACCACAGTGACATCCTCCCACACCCTTCGGGTATACCTACTTTCGCCTGACGGCTTTAGCCCAGAGGGCGTGCGCTTTGCGCATACGCCAGATGCCAAGTCAGGGAAACCCGTCATTCGCACTGGTCTGACCAAATCAGAGATTATGGTGTGGGCTTCCCCAGATCACTCTGAAGATTTCCTGGTTTTCCCCTTTCGGGATTTCGCCACTTGCCTAGACAAAGAAATTTTCGTCCCCGGTAGATCGGCTGCACAGGCAGTTTCCATTCCGCCAAGCCCTGGCGTACTAATTGAGGCTATGCCTCGGTTTCTAATGACTTGACCACTAGCTACATCTCTGTCCGTGGTATAACCACAGTTGAAACAATGATGTACCCTAGTTTTCAAGTCTTTTTTTGCGACTGCACCACATCCTGGACATTCCTGAGAGGTTCCCCTAGAGTCAACTTGTGCAAAGAACTTTCCTCGTTTCCAGCATACATACTTGACGATAGTTCGGAATTGACCAAATCCTGCATCAAGCATATGCTTGCCCAGCATTCCTTTTGCCATTTTGGAGTAATCCAAGTCTTCCATGAAGACCATATCTCCAGTGTCACAAAGGGCATGAGCTTGCTTAAAATGAAAGTCTTTCCGACTGTTATCTATTGTGTGGTGCATTCTTGCAACCTTCATACGTTGTTTTTCGTAATTCTTAGACCGCTTCTGTGTTCTAGACAGTCTGCGTTGCAGCAATTTCAGCTTACTTTGCATTGTTTTGAAGAACTTAGGCGGTTTTACAAGAACACCATCGCTGGTTGCTAAAAACTTTTCTAGCCCCACGTCCACTCCAATAGGATAACCGTGGGGCATCGGTGAAGAAACATTGACATCGCATTGAATATTGATAGATGCATACCATTGATTGGCTTTCCTTAAAACACGCACTTGCTTTACCACAAATCCATTAGGGATCGGGCGGTGCAAGTTAATAGGGATTATTCCAATTTTAGGGAGCTTCAAATGAACGTCTGTCACAGGACTTTCTTTGAATTGAGGAAAAAGCAGTGACTTCAGGTGACCATATTTTTTAAAACGAGGAAATCCAAATCCACGTTCTTGAAAATATTCCCATCCACGATGCAACTGCTTAATCGTCTGCTGCAAAACCTGAGAAGGCACTTCTCGTAATTTCGGGAAGTTTTCTTTGGCTTTAGGCAGGTTGTTTAGTTGCTTGACAACGCAAGGAAACTTTAGATCGGCAGGAAGGATATACTCTTTTTCTAAAGAGCATCTATCAATTAAACACTTACGACTCTCGCACCAATCCTTGATCTCTCGAAGTGCATAGTTGTATGCACCTCGACAAAGTTCCATCCACTCAATTAATATTTGCTCTTGAGCGGCATTAGGATAAATTCGATAGCGATAGTTAAGTGTTAGCATGAAATGAATTGTAGCATATTTACTAGACTTGTAGTGTCTAGTAAATGCTTACCTCATCCCTGAGGGACTAAGCGACAAAAAATCGGCAGCCTTCTTATTACGAGTACCCGTGCGCACCGACAGATCAATCAAACAAACAAAGGCTGCCGATTTTTCTAGCAGGATGCGACGCCATTGAGGGGAATCGGTAAGTGCGGAGACCGATGTATCCCACGCGCCCGTTGAGTACAACTATGGCGTGAGTCTTATAGCCCCCGAACCCCCACAAGATAACTATAAGCTACATAAATATCAAATGTCTTCTTGGCTTCGGTATATTGAATACACTCTGGCTAATACTCAAATTTAAGCACATGAGCGGGAGTTGTTGTGCTTGAGTCGGTTATTTATTTTTGAGATATTTTTTGACTACCCTCCGGGTTCGCCAGTCGCCTGCGGAGGGAAACCCTCCCGCAGCGCTGGTCTC
>NZ_QMEB01000088.1 GCF_012912135.1 Brasilonema bromeliae SPC951
GACTAGCTTATGTACGGACTGATTACCGTGATTCAGCTAGTAACGAATCGCACGGTTCTATTGTGTTGGCGATCGCCGCTTCCATTGCAGCTGATCCTGTCCCACTAATTGCGATCGTCCACTGGTTTTTTGTCTGCCACACATAGCGCAGCAAAGACTGAATTTCATCCATCAATGTGAGGAAAGCTGGATCAAGATGCCCAACTGGCGGAGTATTCATTGCTTCCAGAACTGCGGGATGGGCATTTGAGGGTCCAGGTCCCAACAGTAGGCGGGATGGTATCGTCAGGGGTGAAAGTTGTAACCGCTCGTTGTTGTCGATAGAGAGTGTTTGCATGATTATTTTTTTAATGGTTAATGATAATTAATGCATATATGATAAATTTTTATTGTGCATTATTTTTGAAAAAAAATTCAGGAGTCAGCAATGCTTGTAGTGGACACTGAACCTAGCACTCCTCACCCAGGAGCACTTTCCAACATTGCTGACTCTTTCAAGGTCAGTCGCCTAAATAGTTATTATTTTGACAAAATTAGCATTGGTGCTCAACAAATAGGGGTTTAAGGGGGTAGGGTTTCTTTATACCCCTGTTGTAGTGCAAGGGATTCCCAGACCACAAGTAGGGGGCGTATGATTAAGGACGCCGTATTTCTCGTACACTTTCCGCTCGATATACATCTTTTTTTCTTTTCCGTAACCCACGTTCCGCACCCGGCACTGTCATTATCGATTTTTTCTGATTTTAAATGCATTTTTTATACCTTGTTACGTACAATCGTCGTTCTGCTCCCTGCTCCCTGCTCCCTATTCCCTATTCCCTGTTAAGCGTTCCCTATTCCCTATTCCCTAATAGCAGATTTCATTTATTGACTTGACATCACATTCAAATTACGTTAAAAATTCTCAAAACTCAGTTGACTTATTGTTGCCCAAATCACTCTTGTGCAAGTGGTTCATCCAATTGGGTGAATGCGAAATTAAACTGGGGAATATAACCTGAAAGAAGAACGACTTTTTAAAGTTTTGTTTGGTTGCTATCCAAATACCGGAAAAACTGCCAAAGAGTCGATAATGGTCTTGCGTGATACATTTATTACTTCATGAGAAAAAGGTCAGAGTGTGAATGAAACCGTGAAAGCGCTGTATACACCAAATTCCCAACAACAAGCTTTACCCCTGCTGGAAAAAATTGCTACCAATTTGCCGGGGATGATTTTTCAATTCCTGAAGCGGCGGAATGGATCTCAGTTTGTTATATATGCCAGTTCTGGGTGTAGAGAACTGTTTGAATTGGAACCCCAAGTGCTACAGGCGGACTTTCAAGTACTCAACAAACTGACTCATCCTCAGGATATCAAAGCGTTTGAAGAATCTATTGCTGCTTGTTGTGCTACGGGAGAACCTTGGCGATGGGAAGGTCGCATTATCACTCCTAGTGGTAAACTCAAGTGGATTCAAGGTACTTCTCGCGCAGAACAACAACTTTCAGGAGACATGATTTGGGATGGTTTCTTGATAGATATTACAGATCGCAAGTTAGCGGAGGAAAAATTACGAGAAAGTGAAGCACGCTATAAGGCGATTTTAGATGCTATCCCTGATTTAATGTTTCGCATAAGTCGTGATGGCAAGTATCTCGACTTTAAAGGTGAGGGAGCAAATGTCACTATTCCCAGACATGAAATTGTTGGGAAAACTTTGCAGGAATTATTACCTCCAGATATTGCCTTAAAAAGCCAAAAGGCTATTGCTAAGGCTTTGGATTCAAAAATGTTACAAACGTGTGAATATCAATTGCCAACGCCTTTGGGAATCAGAGATTATGAGGCGCGGTTGGTTGTTAGCGGACAAGATGAGGTTGTGGCAATTGTACGGGATATTACAGAACGCAAACAAACGGAAGTTACTTTGAGAAATTTGGCTCAAAAGTTTGCGACAGTTTTTCATTGTAGTCCTAATCCGATCTCGATCAGCACTCTTGCAGAAGGACGCTACATAGAAGTTAATGATAGTTTTGTCAAACAGTCGGGCTATGAACGAGAGGAAGTTATTGATCGTACTGATTTTGATTTACATATTTGGGTGAATCGGAGCGATCGCACCACTGTGTTACAACAATTGCAAAAACACGGCGTTGTTCGCAACATGGAATTTGAATTCCGCCGCAAGTCTGGTGAGATACGGACGGGACTATTTTCAGCCGAAGTCATTCATTTAGATGGCATTCCCTGCTTATTATCAGTGAATCACGACATCAGCGAACGCAAAAAAGCAGAACTTGCCTTGCGCGAGTCGGAGGAAAAGTTTTCTAAAGCCTTTTGTTCTAGTCCTAACCCAATTTCTATCCTGACTCTTAAGGATGAACGCTACCTTGAGGTTAACGACGCTTTTGTGCAAATCACTGGCTTAAGTAGAGAAGAAGTGATTGGTCGTACCCGCAGTAGTTTCATGTGGGTCAATCTTCCTGACAATACCATACAAACCTTACAAGAGCAAGGGTTTCTTCGCAATTTAGAAATAGAACTTTACACAAAGTCTGGTGAACTCAGAGTAATGCTGTTCTCAGCCGAGGTGATTACTTTAGGTGGAGAGCCTTGTATGCTTTGTGTGACTAATGATATTACAGAACGCAAGCAAGCGGAAGAATTACTGCGCTTGTCTTCAAAACGCGATCGCCTCTTAACTCAAACACTATCGCGAATTCGTCAATCGCTGAATCTAGACCAAATTCTACAAACGACTGTCAACGAAGTTCGGCAATTTTTAGCAGCGGATCGAGTTTTTATTGTTTTAAATGATACGAATGTCCACTC
This sequence comes from Brasilonema bromeliae SPC951, assembly GCF_012912135.1. Classification (GTDB taxonomy): domain Bacteria; phylum Cyanobacteriota; class Cyanobacteriia; order Cyanobacteriales; family Nostocaceae; genus Brasilonema; species Brasilonema bromeliae. Next base: position 2,815 of record NZ_QMEB01000088.1, read on the forward strand.
GGGAGTCTTTGCTGAATCAGTAGATCCCAAATATTCATCAGTCCTAAATTGGAAAAATGAGGATAAAACTCTTATAGAAGAATTGAAAACAATCCTGAAAAGCAACCGAGTCCGTATAGTTGAGGATACCACAAAAATTTCAGCTTCTGCGAAATTAAAAGGGCTGTACAAACAATTCCAAATCAGAGCTAACTTAGCTGTACCCATCATGCAAGGTAAGGAATTGTTTGGCGCGTTGATTGCGAACCAATGCAGCAAACCACGCCATTGGAGTGCGATAGAAATTGACTTGCTGCAGCAGATGTCTGAACAAGTGGCGATCGCCATTCAGCAAGCACAACTTTATCAACAACTAGAGCAATTTAACACGAATTTGGAGCGTACTGTAGAAGAGCGTACTGCACAGCTACAGCAGAAAATGCTGGAACTTCAAGAATTAAACAGCGTCAAAGATGTTGTTTTGCACACCGTTTCCCATGAACTGCGGACTTCAGTGATGGGTAATTTGATGGTATTGAATAATTTACTCAATAGAGGACAACAGGAGGACACCTCCGTGCAAAAGTCCACGACTTTGAGGGGAGTAAATAAGGGACTCCGGGGAGGACACCCCTTAAGCGAGATTGAGGGGAGTATCCCAAGACTTGGAAACGACACCAGACTACTCAAGTTCCCTCGGTTGAGGGGAATGTCTCTAGACAAAAAGCACTTTTTGTGCATATCCCCACCTTCCGCCGTGACTGCATTCTCTATCCCAGTATCTGGCTCAATCATTGAGCGGATGATTCAAGGGAACGATCGCCAACTGGAAATGATTGAATCACTGCTGGAACTACACTCAAGCGAAGCACAGGGAATTGTCCTCCATCGTGAGGTAGTTTCTTTTCACTCATTGATTGGTAGAATTATCAGAGATTTGGAGCCAATGCTGACACAGCAAAAATCAACTGTGAAAAATTTGGTTCCAGACGATTTACCATCAGTGATAGCCGACCCAGCTCAGCTGCAAAAGGTTTTCGTCAACTTATTGACTTATAGTTGGCAACATAATCCACCTGGAGTCAAGTTTACCCTAAAAGCCATAGTTGAGACAGGAAGGATTCGCTTACAGATTCAAGATGACGGTGTGGGTATGAGTAAATTGGAGTGCGATCGCCTCTTTGATTTGTACGTGCGCGCCCCGCAAGCCCCTTGTTCCACAAGGATTGGCTTAAAAATGTATCTTTGTCGGCAAATTATTAAAGCACACGGTGGTGAAATTGGCGTCAGTTCCAACCGGAAGCGCGGCTTAACTTTTTCTTTCACATTACCTCTGGCAATCTCAACTTAAGATGATAATACGCGCGTTACAGCTCAATTACCTCACCCCTATCCCCTCTCCTTAGAAAGGAGAGGGGTGTCCGTTAGGGTAGGGTGAGGTGAGACCAGCGCTGCGGGAGGGGAGCCAGTGCGGTCTTGGGGTCTCCCCAAGTAGAGCACCTGGCGTTTTCCCGACAACAGGCGACTGGCGTTAGCCGTCAGGCGTGCGCGCAGCGCATACCCGGAGGGTGATATCTGATTGATTTGTAAACAACATCCGCAGTCCAAGTTCAATAAGAGGGTGCGATGGCAAAAATGAAGAAGGCAAAAGCCTTCCTTGCTGTGGGAAGATTTGGTCAGAGGTTAAGGGCGACTGTATTTAGAACAGTACAAAAGTGTTTGAAAAAAGTTTTTGTCTTCACCAGCTCTCTACCTAGTTATACCATTGCATCTGATTACGAAGCTTGGCGCGATCGCTTTTTATGGCAGAGATTACATCTGGCGTTGTGGATTGCGATCATCTTAGTCTTGACTTTTACCTTCCGAGACATTTATGATGCCTTCTTTCCTCTCAAGGAGTTGGCAGAAATTCCCAAGGAAGTGAAACGCCTTTTTTTTGTCCTGTATGCTGCGATCGTGCTCAGTTTACTGAGCTGTTTAGCTGTCCATAGAACTCAATTCGGTCGTCGTCATCCAGCGTTTGTCTTTCTTGGCTTAGGCTGGTCGATAACTATTGTCGAGCAAATTTGGGCAACACTCAACAATTTCGCTCTACCAGATTTTTTCGCTTGGTTCGTGATGTTCCTCAGCCAAGCCACCCTCATCCCGGTACGCTTTCCCTTGCATCTTGTGTCTCAACTGGGTGTACTGGTATACTATTTTGGCGTGAATACAGCACTGGGACTCAAGCTACCGCCACCCGATAGTAATAGACCAATTTACAGTGTGACGATGAGCTTAGCTCTGTTTTGGTTCTGTTTTATCTGTAATCTTGGTGTCTATTTGTATGACCGTTTGCAACGTTCTGAATTTTTCGCCCGCAAAGAGCTAGAAACAGCATATCAGAAACTAGGAGCAACTGAAGAAAAGTATCGCAGCATTTTTGAAAACGCAGTCGAAGGGATTTTCCAAAGTACACCAGATGGACATTACATTACGGCAAATCCGGCGCTAGCACGTATTTATGGATATTCTTTTCCAGAAGAAGTCATAGCAAACTTGACTGATATTGAACATCAACTGTATGTTGATCCCAATCGTCGCACAGAGTTCATGCGCTTAATTGAAGAGCATGGTAGTGTGTCGGAATTTGAATCTCAAATATATCGCAAAGACGGCAGTATTGTCTGGATTTCGGAAAAAGCATACGCCGTGCGTAATCAAAGCGGAAAACTTCTTTACTACGAAGGAGTAATTTCAGATATTACCAAGCGCAAGCAAGTGGAAGAAGCGCTACAGGAACAATTAAATTTTTTACAAGTTTTAGTTAATACTATTCCAACTCCTGTGTTTTATCAGAATCCTCAAGGTCTATATGTCGGCTGCAATAAGGCTTTTGAGGAAGACTTGGGTTTGAGCAAAAAGCAGATTCTGGGTAAATCAGTGTATGAAATTGCACCAAAAGATTTAGCTGATAAATACCATCAAGCAGATAGAGAGCTATTAGAACAAGGGGGAGTTCAAACTTATGAAAGCTCTGCTATTTATAAGGATGGCACAAAGCATGATGTCATATTTTATAAAGCAACTTTTTGCAAAGCAGATGGAACGCTTGGCGGTTTGGTGGGAGTGATTTTGGACATCAGCCAACGCAAGCGCACTGAGGAAGCATTACGAGTTTTTTTCCATGCAGTTTCCCATGATTTACGCAACCCAGTGCTGGGAACTTTGATGGTTTTAAAAAACTTGCTTTCTCATCCAGAAGAAAAAATATTGCTTTCTCGGTCGATTTTAGAGAGGATGGTGCAAAGTGGCGATCGCCAATTGAACTTAATTAACTCGTTGATGGAAGCTCATGTTAGCGAAGTCCAAGGTATTGTTTTGCAACGCCAAACTCTACAATTGCACACGGTGGTGGAAGCTGCTATTACAGATTTAGAGCCAATGTTGAAAGAAAATCAAGCTCTCCTAACAAATTTAGTTTCAGCAAATTTACCCTCAGTCAATGCTGATTCTACACAACTGTGGCGAGTATATTCTAACTTAATTGTTAATGCTGTTAAACATAATCTCCCTGGATTAAGTATTACCCTTGATGCCACGATTGAGGGTGATAAGATGTGTTGCACTGTTTCTGATAACGGTGTTGGTATGAGTCAGCAACAGAGTGAGCATCTATTTGATCTTTATTTTCGGGGTAGTAATGTTCGCAATTCTTTAAGTTTAGGATTGGGGTTGTATCTGTGTCGGCAAATTATTACAGCACACGGTGGGGAAATTGGCGTGAAAAGTGATTTGGGAGCAGGTGCGACTTTTTGGTTTACTTTGCCGTTAGAGGATAATCTCAAGTAATACCAATTCCCTATTCCCTATTCTCTATTCTCTATTCTCTATTCCCTGTTCCCTGTTAAGCGTTTCCTGTTCCCTTCAGATCTCCTCGCTAGAAAGCTTAGGTAGTTGCTCAATAGCTTTTGACCAAACTCTTTTGTAATCTTCAATTGCGCCGCTATAATCTTTTAGTTTAGAGCGAGCGTTACCCCGACTAATATAAGCTTTAGCATCGTTAGGATTGAGCTGTAAAAAATGAGTGTAATCTTCAATTGCACCGTGGTAGTCTTTTAGCCGGGAGCGAGCATTAGCTCGATTGATGTAAGCTTCCGCATTGTTGGAATTCAATTCTAGACATCGAGTGTAATCTTTAATTGCGGCACTGTAATCTTCTAACTCACAATAAACATTGCCTCGGCTAATGTAAGTCTTAGCATGATTAGGATTTATCCACAAGCACTGAGTATAATCATCGATTGCACCAGTGTAGTCTTTGAGTATAAAACGAGCATTACCCCGGCTGATATATGCTTGTGGATCGTGAGGATTCATCTTCAAGGATTGTGTATAATCCTCAATAGCGGCACTATAATCATTCAACTCACAACGAGCATGACCCCGCTGAATATATAATTTGGCTTGATCAGAACTTAGTAGCAAAGCTTGAGTGCTTTCTTCAGGCTGATATTGGGTGTTACTTAAGGTAACGTAAACTTCGCCATCGTCAGAATGAAATGGCAGAAACTGGATGCTATCGTCAAATGTGTTAGTGTTATTTTCCAACACAGAGCGAGTGTGAGTCTGGGTGATATTGATATCAGTGTCGATATCTATATCACTGGAATGGAGTTCCAAATAATGGGTGTGTTCTACAACTGCTTCTTTGTTCTCAACTTCAGAGTAAGTAAACCCCATATCACCGGGAATCGAATTGTCAGAATGAGGGTTCATGGCACTACTGTAATCTGCAATTGCTCCTTTGTAATCTCCTAGTTCAAAGCGGAGCAACCCTCGATTTTGGCGGGCTTCAACGTCGTTAGGATTAAATCGCAGGTACTTATCAAAATCTATGATTGCACCTTCGTAATCTCCTAACTTTTGACGGGCAAGCCCTCGGTTATAATAAGCCTTAAAGCCGTTGGGATTGAGCCTCAAGAACTCGTTAAAGTCTACAATGGCTCCTTCGTAGTCTCCTTTGCGAGCCTTTTCTTCTCCTCGGCGGTAGAAGACTTCAATAAAATCGTGTTGCTGACGAAGCTGTTCTGCTGTTTGCTGTTGTTGAATAATAGTACGTGATAAAGTTATCGCATGACGCCGCAACTCAAATTGTGCCATCACCTGACTACTCAAGATCCGTAGTGCTTCCACCTGTTCGAGAGTCAAATCCCGAGGCATAATATCAATCACGCATAGCGATCCAATTCCAAATCCCTCAGGTGTAATTAAGGGTGCAGCAGCGTAAAAACGAATGTTGGGATCACCGAGTACCAAAGCGTTTGTTGCAAACCTAGAGTCTGCCAACGCATTTCTGACGATTAATGGTTTTTGCTGCAAAATGGTGTAAGCACAGAATGCAAGATCCCGACTTGTTTCAGGTACAGTTAAACCCACCTTCGATTTAAACCACTGGCGATTTCCATCAATAAGGCTAATAAGCGCAATTGGGGTATGACAAATTTGTGCAGCTAGGAAGGTTAAATCGTCGAAGACTTTTTCCGAAGGAGTGTCAAGAATTTGATACTGACGCAAGGCATTGAGTCTATCCAATTCATTGTTAGGCAGTGGGGGTTGTAAATTCATCTTTTTTGATAGACCTTCAAAGGTTGGTTTTTGTAGAGTAAACAATATTGAAATGTATCTTCTCAACAACAGGTCGTTTTCTCTAAATTGTGTGGTGCTTCCTAACGACTTCAAGACACTCAATGCACTTGTGTAAGGCGAGTGAAAAAGCCCTTTGAACTGGCTTATTACTTGCGGCAAAAGCGGTTACAGTCGTATCCTGTTAAAAACCAGATCCAAATGATGACTCATTTCAAATTTAGTATCTAACATTAAATGTGTTTTTATATACAATAACAAGACAAGTATTTTATTTGACATCTACTTTTAGATAGATTTTCTAGTGGAAATCACCTTTTTGTTTCATGCTCAATGAGAACAGAAGGCTAGGTATCTAAACAATAACGACACTTACACCCTTATTAACTTAACATTCTCCCCCGCTACGCCGATTCATCCAAAGGATTTTAGTATTTAGCTAGTAAACCTATCGGGCAATTTTGGTATCTACCGTATTAAGTATAAATGAGATGACTATGAAGGCTGATGAAATTCTTGGATGAATGTTTTAAAAAAATTATAGTTATCAATGATAGTACTTATGGTAGAGCATCCACCAGAACGCAATACGTCTGAAGAAGAACGTTTTCAAGATGACTATTATTCCTACTTTGAGTCACCGGAAAATGCCCCTCGATATAAACCGGCAGTTTCTTTTCTGGATGACGCTTTTGAGCAACAATCATTTTCATTATTGGATCTAGGATGTGGTAATGGTGCTCTGTGTAAATATTTACCTGAGCGCTGTGACTACTTCGGAGTCGATCACAGTGAATTGGCTATTGAATACTGTTTAAAGGTCTACCCCAACAGGAACTTCGTTGCTAAAGATTTATCAGTAGCACTACCTCAACTTGTTGCGGAGAATAAAAGATTTGATGCAGTGGTTTTATGCGGACTCCTATTTCATACCACTGACAAGGAAACCCTAGAGAAAAAGGACGATCAAGAACTCATTCAATTTTGTTTGGATAAATTACTAACTGAGAAAGGATATCTAGTCATCATTGTACCTTTTGCCTATGGCGATCATCCATCTCATAATCTGTATGCCCGAGCAGAATGGCTACAAAATTCAGTAGAAGAAATGCTGGAAACTGCCAAGGCAAAAATTGTTTACGGGAATATTTCTCTGCTAATTGGCTTGGATAAAAAGATTCGACAGCAGAAAACGACACCTGACTGGTTTGTTCCAGATAGCAATGCTGATTATTCCAATAAGTACGCCGGTACATATATGGCAACTTGGACATTTCTTGCAATACCCTCGGAACGTTAAATCCTAATCTTTAGTTTTTGTTAAAAAACTTCTTGAAGCAGGACAGAAACACTTCAAGAAGTTTTTGTTTAATTGTTAGCTCGAAAATTAGTTGATGAATTGTTAATCGCTTCTTTTACAAACTTGTCATGACTTGAGCTAACTCATTAGATAAATCAACCTTAGATTCTTGAGACTTTTGAAATAAAACACCAGCCAAAAAGTAATAATCGCCAGAATAGAATGCCATTTTGTTTTTTCGTAATTTCTCTATGTGTTTTTTCACTTTTGGCTCAGAGCTATAGTAGCCAAACTGCAAAGGTAAAACCACAAAATTCTTTACAAAATAACCGTTGGCTCTTGCGTGATGAATTGTACTTTCTGGGTTAGAAAAGCTAGAGACTAAAAGTAATACATTGTCATAACCTAATGATAAAAGTTCGTTGGTAACTGTTGCTCCATCTTCTCCACCAAATAACAAAGGCATATAAATATCATTATCTGGTGCTGGGAGATAAGGTGGATTAGCTACTAGATACTCTGCTTCTGGTTGAGAAGAATCAAACAAACAGGAATTAGAGATGATGTATTTCTGACCAAGACTATATTCATCTATCGTTGAATTAGCAGCTTTCCAAGCAGAAGGATTTAATTCAAATCCATGTATCACACCATCAAACCTGTTTCTCAAGAGTGAATTAATAACAGGACTGCCATCTCCTGAGCCAAATTCAACAACACATTCAGATTTTTTACAATTTCTAAAAACCAAGTTTTCCAAGCAGTTGGAATAGAAATTAGATTCTTCTGGGCAAGAAAAGATGTCTTTCATTTGACTCTCACTATCTGTAGATTACAATTGTTATGATGGACAGTGCTCACCCTAGGAGGTATTGGTAAAAAGGCAAGCACAAACTGTTCCTAAGCCAAGCAATTGATGACTAAAGAAATAGTTTGCTCTTAGGTAAAGACCAATGAGTTTCTAACTTTTAAGATGTCTTACCGAAAAGCTGGGTCTAAAGCCCCATCCTTCGTTTGACGGCTTTTCCAGGATTGACAGCGTATCTAAAAATACGGGATAATAATATTGCCCATAGTCTAAAAGACTCTCGTGAGGCAGAGTTGGGTGCTCCCCATCTACAATGCTCAGCTTCGTGCTCTTGTTGTAGGAAAGAGTAAAAAGCAATTGAATAAATCTTTTCAAACGCGGTCGGGCAGTCCGTGTACGCTTGTGGACGTATCCAAACGGGGGTATTTTGAATGCTTGCATTTGAATACCTAGGGAGGACGGATGTTCGCGCAGCGTGCCCGAAGGGCTTAGCAAGAATCCTCGCACCGCGATAGTCGAGGAGTGTCAATAAGATGTCTTACATAGATGAGGCGACTTGTTCGGCTTCACGTATTGATCGGACAACAGCTTTGCTTGCGCGATCGCCCATCAGCTTCTCCTGGTCGTACCCCAGCACCAATTCCCACGCATCATTGGGGTACATTTGAGCTAAAGGTAAAGCCACATCATCCAACATCCAGCGTCCGTGGCGTTCGTCCTCCCTGATGTGCACTTCCCAATAACTCATAGCCGCGTTAGAGAGTCCCAAGCGCTGCGCTGCTGCAACATAGCTTCTGAAAGTCGCAGGTACCGAGAGCTCGAAATATGTCAACCCACCGTTGTAACGTAGGAAATAGCGCTTGCGTTCACTTATCAGATAGCTATTATTAGAACAAGCTAGAAGTTCCCAAGGGATTAAATCGAAGTATCCCTCTGGTTGAGTGTTCATCCCAAACTCGTTTAGCATTTGAGCAAAAAACGTAGAATGCTTGCGAGGTAAGCGACCGTTGCCGTACTCTTCCTGAAAGACTCGCATCAGCGTACACTGTACTGCATTAGCAGCGCCACCCAAAATGCGGGGAAGGTGACTGCTTTCCACTAAGCCTTCAAATGACCCAATAGCCAGCAAGTGACGGTAGCCAGCCTCGCTCATTTCCTCCTGGATGTAGCGACTGTCTTCTGATAAAGGCGGTTCTAAATCGTAAGCAGCACGCTCAATTAGGGCTTGCTTAACATCTAATTGTTGCAATGCAGCCACATCGATTTGTCCAAGTTCCCACTCTTGCCAAGCTGTCTCAATTTGGTCACGCACCTTATACAAGTAAGGAGAACGCTCGTTTACGTAGTGGCGTAGATCATCGTACCAAAACAGATTTAATCGATTAATGCGATAAAGAATACGCTGGAGAAAACGATGAGCTGCGTCATCACTAGCACCATTTTGATAAGCAGCAGAAATTGCTACAGCGAGTGTGTGTTCAAACTCATTCTTCTGTGAGGGATCTGCATCTAGTTTTTTGTCTAAATTTTCTGTTGCTAGCAGTTCTATAAATTGCTGCTCAGCAAGCTCGTAATCTATACTTATTTTTTCTTCTATTTGTGTACTCTTTGCTTCAACCTCGGCGAGAGGAGACATCACTAAATTGCTTTGCATGGAACATTTGGTTAGTAAAGGCTGGCATGAAATTATTTCAGCTTGTACTATCTAGATTTCCATTAAGTCAATTTAAGTACCTCTCCCGCAAGTGATAAAGAAAAATTAAGTTCTTGAGCCAAAATTTAGTATACAGGCATACAAAGATGAGGAGATGGGGAGATTGAAAATTTTGAATTTTGAATTGATTTGTCTGCTTGTCACGCCAGTCCGCAAGGGCGGAGGACACCGGAGCAAGGGACAACTCTTGGCACAAAGGCTGACTCCGCTTTTCCTGAACGCGGATTGGTAGGTACTCAATTGGCAGGTATTTGAGTCATTGGTTTACTTGGTGGAATTTGTTCAATAGTAATCAGTGCTTCCATGACTGACTTAGCAACGGGTGCAGCTACGGTACTACCATAAGCATTTTTACCTCTAGGGTCATCAATCAATGCCAACACAACATAGCGGGGAGATTCTACAGGTAAAATACCCACAAAGCTGGTGATTTTAGCTCCGATGATGTAGCCACCAGCGCGACTAGCTTTTTCGGCTGTGCCAGTTTTGCCTGCGATGCGATACCCAGGAATTTGTGATGCTTTTCCTGATCCATCATCGACGACAGTTTCCATCATCTCTACAACTTTTCGGGCAGTCACATATGAGAAGATTTGACGCGGTGCAGCTCGGTTGGGTGAGTAGTGCATTTGCCCTTTGGTATCTATCAATCCCTGGACTACGTGAGGTGTGACCAGTTTACCTCCATTCGCTAAAGCTCCATGCATTTGCACCAGCTGTAACGGTGTCAACGAAAAACCTTGACCAAAAGAGGTCGTTGCTGGTTCAACTGGTGTAGCAAGAAATTCTTGCTGGCTTTTGAGCTGACTGTTAACAGTGAAGGGTAAATCCGTATCAACGCTTTGCCCTAAACCCAAACGTTCCAACCAACCGTAGTAGACTGAGGGCTTTAATTTTTGGATAATTTTCACCATGCCTATATTACTGGAGTGTTGGAGAATTTGAGCTATGTTTATCCGCCCGTAACGTTTGTTTTCGGCATTCCTGATTGTTCTGTCAGCGACTTGAATCTGACCAGGATCATTAAACACATCTTCAGGTCTAATAATGCCAGCTTCCATACCAATAGCCACATTCAAAGGTTTGAAAGTTGAACCTGGTTCATATAGGTCTGCTACCGTCCAGTTTTTAAATAAAGAGATATCGGCTTTAGAGTATTCGTTTGGATTATAGGTGGGCTGAGAAACCAAAGCCAGTAGCGAACCATCCCACGCATCCATAACAATAACTGCCCCTCGCTTTGCTCGGTACTTTTGCATTTGTGCTTTAAGAGCAAAGCGGGCAACTCTTTGCAGACGGCTGTCTATAGTGAGTTGCAGTCGCAAATCATCAGAATTAAATAAACCGTCTGGAGCATAATCTGGCATGAGGGATCCGTTACCTGTTCTGCTGAGCCGTACCATGTGCATAGAACGTTCCAGCAACTTCTCTTGGCTGTATTCCACACCAGCCTGACCACGACGGTCAAGGTTAACATAACCTACCACTTCTGCAACTAAATCCTGCTGCGGGTATAATCGGGAGTATTTTTGAATTGACTCTAGACCATTCAGATGTAGTGAAGCAATACGATCTGCAATTTCTTCGCTTAAAGCAGTAGCAAGTGTAATACCGCTTTTTTTACTGTCAAACTTTTTTTCTAACTCAGCAGCATCTTGATCCATTATTGGCGAAAGCAGTTCTGCCATCTCGTGGTTAGACTTTTCAAAAAGTTTGGGATGAGCATACAAAGTATATACGGGACGGTCAATTGCCAGCAAATCTTTATTGCGATCCACCACTGGGCGACGGGGTATAAAAGGTCGCAAATTCACCATTTGCTGGTTTCGCGCCTTTTCTGTTAGCTTTGATCCCCGTATGATTTGTAGGTTGTACAAATTAACACCCAAGCCGACTCCAGCCGCAATGAGAAAGCTCCAAACAATGAAAAGTCTAACTTTCATGTTGGGTGGTTGCTCTTGCGTGGAATCAGGAAGTTTGCTATTCGACTCTCGTCTCGAACCCTTCTGCTGTCGCTTCTTGAATGATGGTTTCGGAAAGTTAAAGTTCTTTAATTTTGTTCTGCTTGATGATTTTTGCATGAAAATAGTCCTTTGTCGTTTGTCTTTTGTCTTTTGTCTAAGTGTTAATGACTAATGACTAATGACAAATAACTAATACCCCACTGGATTCGGGGTTTGCTGTTGTCTTTCTGAATTTGGCGTTGTGGGTAATGAGTTAGGCTCAACAGGTGCTGGAGTCCAAAAAATCATTTTATCGGGAGATGGCGATACGAGGTTGGCAGGTGGACGTTCTGCTTCTTGTGCCATTTTGTTTTTTAGTACCTCGTTCGTCGTCATCAATTGGCGCTCATGGCGTTGCAAGTTTTGCATTTTACGGTATGCTTGACTCCAGAGTTGTTGAGAATACACAGTCCAACCATAAACCACTAATGTTACAGCGACCAGTGCAAACGCCATAATTGAGGAATGACGATGTAAAGTATACAGGCGCAGCAGCCAGGAAGGTACGGACTCAGGAGATGGCATTACAGGCACAGTTGACGCTTTTTGTTTGCCTGATGACACTGATGTTGTTGTCTGTTTCTTGGCGCTAGAAGCTTCCCTTGTGAGTTCCTGTGGAGAGAGTGACGATTTTTTTGACGAAGCCCTTTGTTTTTTGGTCGATACTGGTGTAAGCACAGCAGGCAGATCGACTTTTGAAGTTTTTAACTGCTTTGTCTCTGGGGCTTTTTCTGGTTTGGTGGACGCTTTTTTTTGTTGAGCAGAGCGACGTTTTCTGCGACTTTTCACTTCTGTCGGGAGCCTACTGCTCGTTGCATAAACATCTGATTTACGTGCAACAGCCATAATTGTTTAGAATTTTTGGATTATGGTACTTTACTCTATGAACATTGTCTGTTTTTACTCTTGTTATTATTGCCGATCGGACAATAACCACAAATAACACCACTAACTCAGTCAATATATTGTGATAGGTAGGCGCACTAATCTTTGTATCCCTAAGAAACATGGTTTCTTAGAGAAATTTAGATTTCTTGGTAATTTTGGAATTAACCCTGAATATCTTGAGTGTTCAGGTATCGTATTTAAAAGTATGACAACCTATTGTCACTCTAAGCAAGAGTATGCGAATAAAATCGTAATTTTTGGTATGATATCGAGCTCCGTGACTTAATTTGGTAATGCTACCCTAAACAATTAAGTTACCCTACAATAAAGTCAGGAATTTTGCTGAAATCTGTGATATCAAGTCACTTAAAAAAAAGCAATAAATAGGGTATCTTAATCAACAGACTAAAATAGTTCTTGCCGCAATTGGTGAAAGAGGAGTTATGAAAGTTAAAATCTTTAGTTTTGCATTAATTCTAGGTCTGGCGACAGTTCTCGGAGCTTGTGACGGGGGCGGTGGAGCACCCGAAGGCGGTGCTGGAGGTGCTGGAGGTGCTGGAGGTGCTGCTACTACGCCTGCTGAACCAGCAGACACCGGTGCTACCCCTCCCGCCGCTGGTGGTACAGCGACTACCCCTCCCGCAGCTGGTGGCACTACAGCTACCCCTCCCACTTCTGCTACCACTCCTGCTACGCCAACCAAGAGTCCTAAATAACAGTCTCAAAACAGCTAAAACACTTTGTTGTAGTGCACCTCACTACATTGCTTGAGTTGATGCTCTCAAATTTATAGATGTGGAAGGCTGTGTTTTGAGAGTGCATTGAGTTAGTCACGCTCACTGAGCCTTACAGGTATGCCTGCAGCACGGCTTTGCCGTATGCGCAAAGCGCACGCCCTCTGGGCTAAAGCGGAGCGTCTGCAAAGGTGATACGCAGTCGCTATCTCCTCCAAAGACGCTACGCGAACAAGGGGGAGAACCACGCCACTCTCCCCAAGCCGGGGAACCCGTCCCTTGGGGGTGGCTCCCCAAGGGCGCACTGCTCACAATTTGTATTGACCTACCTCATCTGAAAAAGTGCCCAGGTATTAGCACCTGAACTTGTCAGACTTTGACAACAACTTCCCCAACAAACCCGGTTTCTCTATGAAACCGGGTTTTTTGGCAGGTAAGCCCCTGGAAAGATAAAAATATAGAAAGTAGGGGATTAAGAACAGTTCAAAATTCACAGCATAAAAATATGCCTGTTGTACCCTCTGCGCTTACAAAAAGAAAAAACCCTGTTTTGGCAAGCATCCTGCCTGTTGACTGTACACAACTTTTAGGCGTGACACCGCAAGCTTTTGACTTGGAGTAGAGAGAAAATGAGAAGAGTGATAAAGTTTGTGCTTTTCATTGTCTGTACTAGCATATTGGTAGAGTTAAACACTTCACAGGGGGCATTGGTCATGGCATTACCGCCAGAACAAGATTTACCTGAAGAAATATTGCGGACGGAGATTATCACAACAGCGCGATCGCCTGTTGATGGTAAACCCCTGACTGCTGGGGAATACGCCCAATTGCAAGTCCAGTTACAAAAAGCTCCCCCACCAAAACTTGCTCCGCGAATTCAGGATCAAGTTTTTCTGATACGACTGCGTAAGACATTGCTTCAGCTTTTCCCATTTTTAGATATTTGAAGGGTTTACCCTGAGCGGAGCCGAAGGGTATGGGAATCAAATGATGAAGTGCGCATCATCCCACACTCGGTACTCTACAACCGATGAAGCACATTCCTCCAAAGGTTCTCTCCAAAGGTACTCTTTCCAAGGTAGGATCACTATCACAACAAAAATTGCAAATAAATGTAAAGAATATATATAGATGTTTTACAAAGCGAATTTACTTACTCACTTTATTCAACGAACGTAGGTAGCTCCATGTCTATGACCACGATAGCCCCAGAACAGGTTAACAACATCGTTTGGAATCAACATCAAGATCCGTTTGAAGTACTAGGTGCCCACCCCATAGAACAGAATGGTAAAAGCATCTGGGCTGTGCGAGCCTACCTACCAAATGCGAATCAGGCGTGGGTTATCCTTCCTGAAGAACGCAAGGAATATTCAATGGAAGCGGTGCATCATCCCCACTTTTTTGAATGCACCATAGAAACAACAGAACTGGCGAACTACCAGTTACGGATAAAAGAAGGGGAACACGAGCGAGTCATTTATGATCCTTACGCTTTCCGTTCTCCCCGTCTGACGGAATTTGATTTGCACTTATTTAGCGAAGGTAACCATCATCGGATTTACGAAAAACTGGGAGCGCATCCCACAGAAATCAACGGTGTAAAAGGCGTTTACTTTGCTGTTTGGGCACCCAATGCCCGTAATGTGTCAGTTCTAGGAGATTTCAATCTTTGGGACGGTCGCAAACACCAGATGCGTAAAGGTCAGACAGGGATTTGGGAATTGTTTATTCCCGCGATCAGCGTAGGAGAGGGTTACAAATACGAAATTAAAAACATTGAAGGACACATTTACGAAAAATCTGATCCTTACGGTTTTCAACAAGAACCCCGCCCCAAAACTGCATCCATTGTCACCGATTTAGATGCTTATACCTGGAGTGATGAAGAGTGGCTGGAAAAACGGCGTCACTCCGATCCCCTCACCGAACCCCTTTCAGTTTACGAACTACATTTAGGCTCTTGGTTACATGGCTCTAGTGCAGAACCACCACTACTGCCTAACGGTGAAACCGAACCTGTCGTTACTGTTTCAGAACTCAATCCAGGCGCACGCTTCCTCACATATCGGGAACTAGCACAACGGCTTATTCCCTACGTCAAAGATTTAGGATACACCCACATTGAAGTGCTGCCTGTTGCTGAGCATCCCTTTGATGGTTCTTGGGGTTATCAAGTCACTGGATATTACGCTCCCACCTCCCGTTTTGGTAGACCAGAAGACTTTATGTACTTCGTTGACCAATGCCACAAAAATGGTATTGGGGTGATTGTAGATTGGGTTCCCGGTCACTTCCCCAAAGATGGTCATGGTTTAGCATTCTTTGATGGTACTCACCTTTACGAACACGCTGACCCCCGCAAAGGCGAACATAAGGAATGGGGTACTCTCGTGTTCAACTACTCCCGTAACGAAGTCCGAAATTTTTTGGTAGCAAATGCCCTCTTTTGGTTTGACAAATTCCATATTGATGGTATTCGCGTTGATGCTGTCGCTTCAATGCTTTATCTCGACTATTGCCGCGAAAATGGGGAATGGCTTCCCAACCAATACGGCGGCAGAGAAAACCTGGAAGCAGCAGATTTCCTGCGTCAGGTAAATCATACCATTTTCAGCTATTTCCCCGGGGTTGTTTCAATTGCCGAAGAATCGACTGCATGGCCAATGGTATCTTGGCCTACCTACACCGGAGGCTTGGGCTTTAACTTAAAGTGGAATATGGGTTGGATGCACGATATGCTGGACTACTTCAGCATGGATCCCTGGTTCCGTCAGTTCCACCAAAACAACATCACTTTTAGTATGTGGTATCACCACAGCGAGAACTACATGCTGGCACTGTCCCACGATGAAGTGGTGCATGGTAAGAGCAATATTATCGGCAAAATGCCTGGGGATAGATGGCAGAAGTTCGCTAATGTGCGTTGTTTGTTTGCCTATATGTTCACTCACCCAGGTAAGAAAACCATGTTTATGGGCATGGAGTTTGGGCAGTGGAGTGAGTGGAATGTGTGGAGTGACTTGGAATGGCATCTATTCCAGTATGAGCCGCACCAACAGCTAAAAGAGTTTTTCAAACAGCTGAACCATCTTTACCGATCCGAACCAGCTTTGTACACCCAAGATTTTGCACGGGAAGGGTTTGAGTGGATTGACTGTAGCGATAACCGCCACAGCGTGGTTTCTTTTATCCGTCACGACAAGGATTCTGATGATTTCGTTGTTGTGGTTTGCAACTTTACACCCCAACCCCATTCCCACTATCGTATCGGTGTTCCAGAACTAGGATTTTATACTGAGTTGTTCAACAGCGATGCTCGTCAGTATGGCGGTAGCAATATGGGCAACTTAGGCGGTAAGTGGACGGACAATTGGTCATTGCACAATCATCCATACTCGCTGGATTTGTGTCTACCACCCTTGGGAGTATTAATCCTCAAGTTGGATAAGCAGAAGACAGCACAGGTGATGGAATCTTAAGTAACGAGGGTGGGCTGTTTGCCCACCCTTGACTTGTTAAATCTATTACGTATTATATTTTCACACTTTATACGTAGAGATTTAAGGAAATCTTACAATATGAATCCTGGTGATGCCACATAAAAAACGAATAAGTGAATAGTACTTATTCATTGTTTTAATTGTAACATCACCTATGACTTACCAAACACCTAAAGAAAAGCTTGAAGCTCTCCTGGCACAAATAGAAAACGATCTAGATAAAGATAGACAAAAAGCGTGTCAGAATCTATCAAATGTAGAAAAAAGTTATATTAACCAGAAATTACTTGATAGTTTTACGGATCTCTGGCAGAGATACATAATATTAAAGAGCTATTGCAGTCGAAACAGACAATACTAAATAGTTATCTATGAATCATAAAAGTTGAACTGCGAAAGGGGTTCAATCAAAAATCTATCAAAGTAACCTTGTGCTTCTACAACTGCTTCCTCAGAAAGACCATTCTTGGTAGAAATGATCTGATTTCTTATAAACTTAAAGACTTCTAAGTAAGCTACAGGAGGCAAGACAAAGCTAATTACCCCGTTAGGCAGTGGAGTGGGTGCATCACCTATTGCCATGTAATGTCCAATCCACTTCAGGTAGAGTTCAATATCTTTGCTGAATTGTTCAATTCGCTGTGGTGCTAGCACTGAAGTATTCAGTTTATTGGAAATAATCTTTCTTTGACTAATGAGATTTTGGATCTTTATAACTAACTTACTCCGATTCTTGGATAACCATGTAGAAGCTTCTTGGCAAGCTTTGTAAGAATTTTCTATATCTTCTAGGGCAAAATCATACTTGAATACTTGCTGTAATTTTTCAATAAGAACGGATTTAACAGGTTCCTCTGTTAAGTCTAAGCTTTCTATCTCTTCTCTTATAATATCCTTAAACTTTTTAACAAAGGTAGCAATATCTTTGTATTTTTGCTCAAAGTCACCCACAGATCCTTGAAGGTTTTCAATTCGTTCTTCAAGAAATTTGTTTTGAACCTGAAGTGATGATAAATCAAGTACGAAAGTTGTGATTAGTCTGATTACCTCCTACGTTTGTTTGATGACCTGTTACAGTGTTGTGACCTGCATTGACACCAGAAACAGACTCTATGTCCTGTTCAGTGATGGAGCCGACATTATTATAGTTAGTGCCAGAGGCGGAGGTATTTTTTATCGCTTCCTGGAGTTCGGCAACCAGTTTCTCTAGTTCTTTTCTGAAATCTTCCTCTTCTGTAGCTTTCTTTTCAACCAGTGCCTCAAGGGCTTTGGGGTTCTCAATAGCTTGAGTGAGTTCAGGTTTACCAGCAAATTTCCATTGGAAGAAACCTCGCAAGCGTTCAATACTAGCTTTATAGGCATCACTACCAATGCTTTGAAGCGCACCCTCTAAAGCTTTTCCCAGAAAAAAGTTCACAGCAAGTTGAGCAAGAAATACCACATTCATTTGGTAAGCACCACAGTAAAAATACTATGTATACTATTACAATACACTAAGGGTAATGTCAACAGAGTGCTTAAAACTTATTCAGGTAAGGCTCTATCAAAACCGCTAGCAGACAAATACCCACTGCGATCGCACTCCATCCCTGCAATCAAGTAACATAAAAGAGTCCGCAATGGCTATGCAACAGGTGAAAAGCCATGTCCTTGGTTCCGTTGGGAGCAAAATCAGTTGGTGAGTCAGTCATGAGGGTTAGCATTGCAGCGATTGCCCAAGGGGCAGTGGCAAAGCCAATTGCAGACAATGGGGGTCAGAATGAGAATGAGCGATCGCAGTTCCACAAGAAGTTGTCGTGAGATCACAATATGCTGTGGTTAGGAATGCACAAGTTGTCATTAGATCACAACAAGCTGTTGTTACATCACAATAACTTGTCGTTAGATCACAACAAGCCGTTGTTACATCACAATAACTTGTCGTTAGATCACAACAAGCTGTTGTTACATCACAATAACTTGTCGTTGGGATACGATAATTTAGAAAATATCCAGTGGGCGATTCAAGGGGGGTGTGGTCAAAACCAGTTGGTGGACATAGGTGAAAGTACCGCTTCTCCCACTCCCCGCGTCACCGCGTCGGTCTCAACCAACTACTTATGACCACACCCATTCAAGGGGAAGTGAAATCGCTGTACGTAGCACACAAAAATCGGTTGTGCCGATTTGGCTTTGAATTAGTTGAGCAAAACGCCGATGAAAACCTCAAGCTTTAACTCCTGGGTAATTTGTCCCAAGCCAAATCCTCAAGCCAAACTACGGCTATTTTGCTTCCATCATGCTGGGGGTGGAGCTTTAAGCTTTCGCCCCTGGTTAAATTATTTACCATCTTCTGTGGAAGTTTGTCTGATTGAACTACCTGGACGTGGAACGCGGATGAAGGAGGCTTTGTTTACTCAGTTTGAACCCTTAATTCAGGCGCTAGAAAAAGCCCTCTTGCCAAGCC
>NZ_QMEB01000089.1 GCF_012912135.1 Brasilonema bromeliae SPC951
GATGCTCGCATTAAATTGAAGCGACTTTATCCCTCAATTCAAACTTGATGACCTACTAGAGTACCATGTGCAAATATAAGAATTGTCATCGTCTACAGATACTCAAGGGGATTCTTGAAAAATTTTGTTTATATGTATTATTAGTAGTTTGGAATATTTCAAGAAATATACGTGGATATTTTGTGTAGTTTAATAAAATTTAAATAATTAAATACTCATTTTCTAAGTATTAAGGATTCTTGGTGATAAAAATTTTTGTCTACGGGACTCTTAAACCAGGTGAAGAAAATTATCAAATATACTGTGCTGGTAAGGTAGTCAATACTACTAGAGCCGTTGCACAGGGAAAATTGTTTGCCCTACCGATGGGTTATCCCGCGATGACGCCAGGAGATAGCGCAGTCTACGGATATTTACTCTCATTTGAGAACCAAGACGTGTTGATGGCTTTGGACGAGTTGGAAGATTACCACCCTGATCGAGACGCATCAGAAAACCTTTATAACAGAAAGCAAATAGAAACCCAGGATCTACAAGGAAACTTGCTTGGTTATGCCTGGGTCTACATAATGACAGAAGAGCTAGCTATTCAATTACAAGGTATCCACCAACCCAATGGTTGGTGGAGTGGTTTTAATAAACACAAATGATGAATTATAAATTTTTTTAACTTATTTTTAACTTAAAATTCATCATTGATAACTTTTTAATTTACATTGTATTCAACTGTAAAGTTCTGCTCAATATTTTGCGATTGAGGCTCTACTTTTTTATCATCTAAATTTTCTGGAGAGGCTTCTGCTGTTTTTGGAATTGGAATCACTGGATTATTTATAGCAATCCTAAGCGGTGAGGCGACAACAGGAGTAGACATTACTGATTGTGTCTGCTGCATTGGTTGGTTCTGAGCCAGTTGAGGTATCCTAGACTCACCACCTGTCAGTAAACCAGATAAGGCGCTAATGACGCAAGCTGCAATAGCAGCGCCTCCAGCCATCCATACTAGCCTAGGGCGACGGCGCAAACGTGCCATCACTTGCTCGACTGTTTCTTCTAGTGACTGTTGTGGTTCCGGTACTGGAATAGCCCGTACACCTTGTCGCAGCTTTAATAGTCGCGCATACAAACGCTTAACTGTCGCATCCTCTGCAAGCCATTCCTCGACTTGCTTGCGTTCAGCAGCCGTCACCTCACCATCGAGGTAAGCACTTAATAACTCGAAGCGATCGCGCTTCACCATATCCATAGCACCCGTTGATTCATTGGTATGCTCAGCATTCCCACCTGGCAAATCTTTGTGATGTTGCAAGGGAGAACGGTCATCAAACTGAGAATCAGTAGTCATTTTAACATTATTACCAATTCCTACACGGGTAAACACGGCGGATTAAGGATGAGAAATGAATCAATTCTTCCCCTATTGGCAGAAGCACTCTGCAATCTCTTTAATAATACTAACGAATTATCATAATCTGCCATTAACCAAAGGACGGAAACTGTCATTACGAATCTAAATAATTTTGCAACTGAGATTGCAATCTCGCTCTTGCTCTTGCGATTCTCGACTTAACGGTTCCTAGAGAAACACCAGTGATTTCGGCAATTTCTTCATATGCCAATCCTTCGATTTCTCGCAGAACTATTGTCGTGCGGAATACTTCTGGCAAATCGGCGATCGCCTCACGTAGTTGCTCATAAAATTCTCTAGTCGTCAGTTCTTCCTCTGGTCCTGGAGTATCTCCTGCAATTTCCCAATCCATCTCGCCATCGTCTACCGAACGGGGAGCATCCAGTGACAAAGGACTGACAACCCGCTTGCGCTTACGCAACTCATCGTAAAACAAGTTGGTGGCAATACGGCTTAACCAGCCTCGGAATTTGGATGGTTCTTGTAATCGGTTAATATTCCGATACACACGAATCCAAACCTCTTGAGCCAAATCAGCTCTGTCAGGCCAATCAGGAGCCAGATGGTATAAAACTCTATCAACCTGGGATTGATATCTACGCAACAACTCAGCAAACGCAGCACGATCAGGGCGTAATCCTGCTTGACAACGCAAAATTAGGTCGTGATTTGAGAGTTTATCAACTTGTACTGAGGTTTCTGGAAGCCTTGTATCAACTGTTGACCAGGATACAGTAATCGATTGACTCATAGATCGCACTGGCTTTAAATCATCCCTATCTATTAGACCTGTTAATGAGTTGGAAGTTCCTTGATTGAGTGACGGATTTTTGACTGGAACACTCTTGGTATACTAAACTGGGCAGAACTACATGGAACAAAAAACGACCACCAACGTCTTTTACAAAGACACTCGCCTTGGTGCACCTCTTTTGTTGAAGGTACAAGCTATGGGGCAATGTTACTTATATTTGTGCGATCTTGAGAACTGACCACCTACGCTTGACAAATTTGAACCAGAAACAAACCAGAACGAAATCAACTCAGTCATATTCAACAATCCCAAACTGAAGACTGCATTTTGTGTTCTTGAGTTCTGAATTCAATGCAAGTCAATTGCTTGTTTTAGAAAACTTTTATTGCCGTGGCAACGTTACCACGATATTTGGTGCTGTTTCAGCTTCTTGTTGGTAATTATGGATATTTGTATTCGTTTGCTTGGGTATGTGAACCTGCGAAAATAGATTTAAAGAAAAAGTAATCGTAACTGCTAGCAATAGTTTTTCCAACATAATTTTTCTCTCACCCACGCCAATAATGATTGCTACATTTAGTGAAGAGTTCCACCAGAGCAAAGTTTTTTACCTGAACTTGATTC
The DNA here is from genome assembly GCF_012912135.1 of Brasilonema bromeliae SPC951. GTDB lineage: Bacteria > Cyanobacteriota > Cyanobacteriia > Cyanobacteriales > Nostocaceae > Brasilonema > Brasilonema bromeliae. Next base: position 2,787 of record NZ_QMEB01000089.1, read on the forward strand.
ACCTGAAAGCAGTAACGCAATGTCCTTAAGACCAGTTTGCCTGGGACTATTGACAAATTCATGAGGGAACTGATAAGTATTGATGAATTTTTGGTAACTCAATCATGAAAAGATAAAAAAATATCAGTATAACTATTCCTAGACCAAGATCATTAAATGCCAGTTTCAAAGAGTTGGCACAGGGCAAGGGTATGGTGGGTGCAGTAGGTCAAAGGTTAGAGTAAGGTAGGGTAAGCTGATAGCTAAATGGAAGAACTGGGTCTGTTAAAGAGAATAGACGATGGCGAGAGTAAGAAACGACTTATTAACACGTGTAGTGATGTTGCTCTGTTTTGGTACAGCACTGCTATCTCTGGCTGTCCGCTGGCACATGACGAGTTCTACGACTGCTGATACAAACTTAAAAACAGGTGGAAACGTTATTTTATCGGAAAAAGCCTCTGCAGCAGAAAAACCGTGGCAAGCGATACAGGGAAGACAAAATTCAATTGCGTCCAACATCTCAAATTTCCTATCAGCCAAAGGTTCGGTTCAAGAAAAATTATCTATCAGCTTGGCATCTGCAAAGACTCAATTGGTTGTTGCTTTGGGCGATCGCCGCGTTTACGTTTATCGTGGGGATGTCGTAATCGCAAGCTACCCAATCGGTGTGGGGAAGAAAGGCTGGGAAACCCCCACTGGTACCTTCCAAGTTATACACAAGCAACTAAATCCGATGTGGCGTCATCCAATTACTGGCAGAGTCTTTCCGTCAGGTGAGGATAGTCCTTTAGGAGACCGATGGATTGGTTTTTGGTCAGATGGACGCAATCAAATTGGCTTTCACGGCACACCAGATGAGGAGGTTGTGGGCAGTGCAATATCTCACGGGTGCTTGCGGATGCGTAATCCCGATGTGCGCTTACTTTACCACCAGGTGAGTTTAGGTACACCAGTGGAAGTACGTCAATAGTTGACTGTTAACAGTCAACTGTTAACAATCACTTTATTTTTGCTCAAAATGGGGTGCGTATGCTTGGAGTAAGGTACTAACTTGGCGCAGAACCTCATTACCAGTATTTTTAGTTCCAACTGGCGTCCTGTCATCATTCGGTCGATCTAAGTTTCGAATGATCGCCTCGCCAACCCGCTGGGCAATCAATTCCTGCAGTTCTTTTTTAGCACGTTGGCGCTGGTAGTTGGCACCTTCTTCTGTCGTGGCATACAAAGGTGGTAGGCGGTTGAGGGCGTAAGCGGCAATATCCCCAACATCCAGAGAACTTTCGCTAGTTGCCTCAATTTCTGCTACGCGGGATATCGCTTCTGTAAGTACCAACTCTTCCATAACGTTGATAAATTGTTTGCGTGGTACCGCCACCACTTCCCCAGTCAATAGCGCCCCCATGAGATGATCCAACGCCATATACTCTTCTCTTGAGAGTTCATTAGCGCTGTCACAGATTCGCCCGACTTCTGCTTCCATTGCGGGTGTAAGATAACCATCCAGGAGAGCTTGTTCCACAATTTTTTCAATACTCATAACGCTCATCATTTTTTAGCCATCCAAGCAAGGGGGGCACGGTACCAATCAATCCTATTTATTTTGCCCACATATGAGCAAATAATACGCAAATAGTTACTATTTTACTGCTTGATCTCTCCAAGGTACAGGGTCAATAGATTTTCCATTGACATAAAGTCCCCAATGTAAGTGCGGACCTGTGGCAGCACCTGTTGAACCCACTGCGCCAATGACTTGACCAGGTTTGACAATATCACCCTCTTTCACATTAATACGACTTAGATGCATAAAAATACTTGCCACTCCTTGCCCGTGGTCAATCCCAACAACATTACCATGAACTCGGAACCCTTGAGATACCTTACCTACTAAGGCAACCCGTCCAGCAGCGGGAGCGACAACAGGCGAACCAGCAGCCCCGGCATAATCAACGCCGCGATGGTAATAATCATTTGCAAATTTACCATTATAATAGCGACGTACACCATAAATTGTTGTGATCGGCCCTTTATTCGGTGCCAAAAAAGCAGCATCCCAAAACTTTTCTGGTGTTCGTATTGCCTTAAACTCTGCTGCACGCTTGAGTTCATACTCGGTCGCTTCCACTCCAGCTTTTCCTGGGGGCAGATTAATGCGCTGTAGGGGGAATTTGCGATCGCGTACTTGTATGGATAAATTCTGCACTTGACCTTCAAAAGAAACCTGAACATTTCTGGTTCCAGCTTTTTCCAAAGGCGTCGTGGGGATAAAAGCCCGATACTGTAGTGGTGCTATTTCATATGCTGGATAAGTCTCATCACCATTAGTGACTGTGACATTGCTACCATTAGCTGGATTATCTAAATTCACGACAACTGATATAGTATCGCCAAGTTTAGGAGTCTCTGGACTGACTTGTACTTGTAACGCTTTTGCGGGGGAAGCTAAAGCAATGGGCAAAGCAGCGAATATTCCTAGGACAACACTGATTGCGCTGAAGTTAGCTTTTTTAGCTGGAACGCCTAAACTCAGCACTTTCTTATTAAAGTTACTGGTGTGATATTCAACAGTCATAAAGATGGTACAAAAATTTTCAATCCTTCTGTTGAACAACAGACTACCGTATTGTTTCAGGTGTTTCCCAATTTTGACTAATACTAAAATGACTAAAACGAAAATACGACTTTCCTCCCCACTTCTAAAAGGAGTGGGGAGGAAAGCTGATGTTGTTTGAACAACTCATTATTATGCAGGATTCGCTTGCATTCTCCTTTGCAGGAGACTGATAATTGAAGCTTTTTCTAGAAGTCCGACGAGTACGCCGTTGTCACAAATTACGGGAAGTGCAGATAAGTTCTGTTTTTCTAAAAGCTGCATTACTTCCAACAAGGGTTTGTCAGATTGCACAGTGACGACCTGTTGGACTGGTCGCATAACTTCTCGCACTTGAGTTTCTGACCAAAGTGCTGTAGAGACGGTTCGCAAATCTTGAACGGATATTGCTCCTACCAATTGTCCACTTTCATCAGTCACCAAGAAGCGATCCCAGTTTTGACCATTCAAAATACGCTCGTCAGCAAACTCTCTCAGGGTTAGATGAGCAGACACAATTGGACTATCCACCGTGACTGCATCGCCTGCTGTGAAACCAGTCAGCTGTTCCTGTACTTTAGCAAACTGAGCTGCATTCCCAGCATTTTGCAGTAAGAAGAAACCGACTAACAAGTTCCACAAGTTAGCAAAGCTACCAAATAACAGTAGTGGGAGTAAACCAGAGGCTATTGCACCGCCACCAAAGATTTGCCCAACTCGACTGGCAAAAACCACACCTCTATATGGATTACCAGTGATTTTCCAAACAAGAGCTTTCAGTATATTTCCACCATCTAGAGGCAAGCCCGGAATAAGGTTAAACAGAGCTAATGCCAAGTTAACAGAAGCCAGCAGTCCAAGAATCGCTGCTAATGGTCCTGTTGGAGTAGCCACAAAACCAATAGCTGTCAGTATCCCAAATAGCACTAGGCTAACTAAAGGACCTGCAATTGCAACCCAAAAAGCTTCCGCTGGGGTTTTCGACTCTCTTTCTAGACTTGCCAATCCACCAAATATGAATAGCGTGATTGATTTTACATCTATTCCTTGACGAATAGCGACAAAGCTATGTCCTAATTCATGGGCGACAACCGAGGAAAATAACAATAGCGCTGTCAGCAATCCCAGTGGCAAAGCTAATCCACCACCTAATTGAGGAAATTGTGCTGCTAGTCCACCGCTGTAGCTTAAAGTCACTAGGAACAGGATTAAAAACCAAGACGGATGGATATAGAAGGGAATCCCGAAGAGATTGCCAACGCGAATAGTCCCATTCATACCTTTCACCTTTGATTTCAACTTGCAGAGGTTTTGTTTCACCTCTGTTGATGTTTTTATCGTAACGAAATGTTAAGCATTTTTAATCTTTATAACTGTCGTGATATCCGTCTGTTAAGATGCGGTAATCGTACCTAATAGTTGGTGAAACTATAGGTAAATATTACATATTCTGAGAAACCATCTGGTGATTTCACCTTGGTGTCATAGAGTCAGCTTGCGAAGAGGGTATATGTTTGCCCTCCTCGCTTGCTCTAGCAATGCTTGGTTCTAATTTCTAATTGGTGGTGCCAAAGGTTGGCGTGGTGTGCCACCTCCACCAATGTTGTTCGATTCGTTGTTGTCCACTACCTTCACGGCAGCAATAATTTTGGCGAAGTCAGCTTGAAGCGCTGTATCTCCATCTATCTGATGTCCGGTGACTGCCTCGTACTCTTGCTCAGCACTTCGCTCAATGCAAAGGTAATTGTAGTCCCAACCCGCATCATCAACGACGTAAGCACCATAGTCTTGCATGGCTTGAAAGATTTTTTTGCCAGCTTTGGAGGTCACTCCTAGGCTTTGTGCTGTCACATTAGGTGGAATTGCTAACAACGAACCCATGACCAGCGCCGGGTTGGAACCCTGGTATTGGTATGCTGCATTAGCATCAGCCAGACGGGCTGGCCACCGGCGACCGGGGGTTGAGGATGAAAAATTGTAGTGCAGCCACTTGCCCCAAATCACCATCTTGAGTGCGTGACGGATAGGCTTGTTGTTCAACAACTCACCTTTGCGAATGCTACCACCAATGCTCGACATCCCTGAGCCACCATGTCCACCGTCAATGCCATCGCCGTAAATGTCTTGCTGTCCAAACCAAACGCCGTAAAGTGGAGCACCCTCCTGACAACGGGTGGTCACGTTAAAAGACACCAATGTTCTGCCATCCGGCTTCAAGAATGCGGAGGAGTTATTTGGAGTAAAGTTTACCTTTGCATCCTCAATGATCAAATTTTTAGGAACCTTCAACAGCTCACCCGCTTCAGGATGCCACTGCGCTTGCTGCTGCACCTGAAAGCCACTGCAGCGAGCTGAACTCCATGAGCCAGGCATATAGGTTGGTACAGCCGGATCACTTTCCTGGGTTATGATGAACCAATCTGTGTCAACTCCAACGCCCTTTGAGCCAATGTAAGCATCAACATATTTTGCGTTCGCTCCAATTGGCATATTCCAAATGCTGTCGCAGGCAAACGGCTGTGTGTACTTGTCGCGTGATTGACCACGACCGCATTTGCTTCTATCTGAGTTTGGTGTTGAGATGATGGTTTGGACTGCGAGAGTAGGGGTAGTCGTTCTTGTCAAGAATGAAAGCTTTCTTGGGCTATTTGCTAACTCTAATTGAGTCTTTTGACTCAGACTCAAGGTTGATTGATTTTGAGTGTTAACACTGATGACAGAAATTGTATTGATAGTATGGTGCATCGCACTCAGGGTTATAGGGTCGAAAATGATCATTTTTTCTTTTGTTTAAAATTGGTTCAATTTCACATATGGTCAGTCTTTGTACTCTAAATAGATAGAGGAAAAACCCTGAAAATTTGTTGAAATTTCGTTATACCAATTCTGTATAAAGATGCGCCCAACTATATGAATAACGTATCTCCTGCGGAGACGCTACGCGTTCGCCCAAGCCGCGTGCCGCAGGCATACGCGTAGCGTGCGCCTTAGCGCATACCACAAAGAAAGAAATAAAGAAGAAGTCAAGAAGAAGTAAAGAAAATTTGGCACTGCCTCACAAATCAATGGTATTAGAATAGATTTCACGCCTAGAGTGAAGCCAAGCTTTCTTGACGCAAATTAGATTTGCTCATACCTTTGTTAAGGTCATTTAATGAACGCAAACTTGTTAACTATATGTGAGAAAATATTTGAATATATCAATCTCTATAAACAAAAAATATGTTCTAAAATTTCAGCCTTCAGGTAAAGGTTCTCACTTAAATCTCGCGGCTTTTGTCCTCATAAAACACAATACTAGGCACTGTTATGGAGAAACCTGCTGATACACAATTTCCAATTGATGACTTGCTGAAACGACGCTGGAGTCCCCTGGCATTTTCCAGTCAACCTGTTGAAAAAGAAACGCTTTGCAGTTTGCTAGAAGCTACTCGTTGGGCAGCATCTTCATATAATGAGCAGCCTTGGTACTTTATCGTTGCAACTCAGGACAATCTAGAGGAATTCAACCATCTGCTGAGTTGTTTGGCAGATGGAAATTAAGTGTGGGCAAAAAATGCCTCCGTTCTGATGCTTTCAGTAGCAAAGCTTTACTTTGAAAAAAATGGCAACGAAAATCGTCATGCATTTCATGATGTTGGGGCGGCGACGAGTCTTCTAGCCATTCAAGCAACTTCTTTGGGTCTGTTTATCCACCAGATGGCAGGATTTGATGTGCCCGGAGCGAGGGAGTTGTACAATATACCTGAAGGGTATGAGCCAGTAGCAGCGATTGCTGTTGGATATCCTGGCGATCCCAAAGCACTACCAGAACAATACCAACAGCGCCAGTTTTCTCCACGCCAGCGCAAGTCTATTGAGACGTTTGTCTTCACTGGAAGCTGGGGACAAACTTCACCGGTGGTCAAGTATTAGTTATTAAAAAAGAGGGACAATCCCTCTTCACCCAGTTTTTTTCTAAGCTTTCTTTTTGACACTCAATCGTTAGATTGGTTCACGCAGCATTTCAACTTAGAGATGCTTTTCACGTTACCTACTTACTGTTAGGCGGCATACCACTCCCTGATAAGCCTGTCAAGCAACCCTTCATCCCTGCCTTAAAGGCACAGGGATGAAGGGCTGGCGTTTATAAGCTTTACTAAATAGCCGCTGTATCCAACCACAACGGCAAATGCATTACTCTTCAATAGCTGCTGGTATTTCTTCTTCAACTGCTTGAAATGCTTCAACTTCAACTGGTTCAACTGCTGGTGGTATTTCTTCAGTAATATCACTGGCTTCATCTGATGGAGCACTCACAGTAGTAGCACCTTGCTGTTTGGCTAGCAACTGTTCGCGATACCTAGCAGCCATTTCTTCTGCCTTGTCATATACCAAATCGCGATTTTTAATCATGTCACCTGGTTCTGGTTCCAGTTGTTTGGTAGACAAGGAAATACGACCACGTTCTGCATCCAAGTCAATGATCATGACTTTGACTTCATCATTGACATTAAAGACACTATGAGGTGTATCTATATGCTCGTGGGAAATTTCGGAGATGTGGAGTAGACCGCTCACACCGCCAATATCGATAAAGGCACCGTAGGGCTTGATACCGCGTACAGTACCAATCACGACCTCACCAACTTCTAGGCGGTTCATCTTGCGCTCAACCAGCGCACGACGGTGAGATAAAACAAGGCGGTTACGCTCTTCGTCTACCTCTAAGAACTTCAATGGTAGTTCTTCACCAACCAATTCTTCTTTTGGTTTGCGCGTGCTAATATGAGAACCAGGAATAAATCCACGTAAGCCTTCTATCCGAACCAAAGCTCCGCCACGATTGGTGGCAAATACACCAGAACGAACAGTTGCATCTTCTGCTTGCAACTGTCGTACGCGTTCCCAAGCCCGCATGTATTCAATACGGCGAATGGATAGCGTCAGTTGACCATCTTCGTTTTCATCGGTAAGGATGAAAAATTCTCTTGTTTCGTTGGATTGTAATACTTCTTCCGGGCTATCTACCCGGTTGATAGACATTTCTTGTATAGGTATATATGCTGCTGTTTTAGCACCTATGTCAATCAGAGCGCCGCGCGGCTCTATGCTGAATACTGTTCCTGGTACTATATCACCTGGGCTAAAATGATAATCGTACTTGTCTAGCAGAGCAGCGAAATCATCGTGAGTAAATCCAATTTCAGGAGCGGTTAATTTCTGATTGACCATGCTGATTGTTTCCCGGTTATTTTTCTCAGTAAAGGTTTTGCCTCCTAGCGATGTAATGCAAGAGCCGAATAGGCATTCCACACCTACATCATTTTTCATCCTAGCGCAGAAAAGTGGATCTGAACACATTACCTTCCAGATCGTACATCATATCATAAATTATTTACTCTTTTATATTCGTTAATAATTAATTACCAATAATAGTTGCGCGCACTCTTTTTTGTGCAGAAAGGGCGCAATTGTTGATGCGCCCCAAGATTTCTACCACTTTACACAATTAGCGTGGATGGTAATGGGTAACTTATTTCTCTTCATTTCTTTTGGATGCGAGGAGGTTCGCGGAAGGCGATCGCAAAGAAGAGAGTTCCGAGTGCCAAGGTCAAAATTAGGATGTACGCAACGCTTTCCATAGCTGTAGTTCCTGCCTATTTTCCCACCATTATTAGTGTACCAAGTTACAAGAAAGAATGGTCTAGGGAATTGGGGCTTAGGGATTGGGGATGAGGAAGAATTTTTTCCGTTCCCAGTCGCCAGTCCATAGTCCCTCTCATTAGACCATTCTTAACTTTTCATTACAAAGTTTAGAGAGGTTCCGCACGGCGGGTTGTTTTGTCACCCACTTTCTGGAACAGACCCCATTCAACTTGCTCTTCGAGATCCGCCTCAACACCAGCAAAGACATCTCGGTAAATTGTCCTCGCGCCGTGCCAGATATGACCAAAGAAGAACAACAGCGCAAAGACAGCGTGTCCAAAGGTAAACCAACCTCTGGGACTGGTGCGGAATACACCATCAGAGTTTAAGGTTTCTCTATCAAATTCAAAGATTTCGCCGCCTTGAGCCTTACGGGCATATTTCTTCACATCAGCTGGGTCTGTGAAGGTTTGACCGTTTAAGTCACCACCGTAGAAGCTCGCGGTAACACCTGTTTGTTCAAAGCTATACTTGGATTCTGCTCGACGGAAAGGAATATCAGCACGGATAATACCATCACTGTCGGTCAAAATCACTGGGAAGGTTTCAAAGAAGTTGGGGAGACGACGCACGGTCAACTCACGACCATCAGCATCTGTGAATACCGCGTGACCTTGCCAAGATTGGGCAATACCATCACCCTTATTCATTGGACCTGTACGGAATAGACCGCCTTTTGCAGGACTATTGCCGACGTAATCGTAGAAGGCGAGTTTTTCCGGAATTTGTGACCAAGCTTCAGAAAGGCTTGCACCTTGACCAAGGTCAGCTTGCACGCGGCGATCAATCTCCTGCTTGAAGTAAGTCTGATCCCACTGATAGCGGGTAGGTCCAAACAGTTCGATTGGTGTGGCGGCGTTTCCGTACCACATGGTGCCAGCAACAACGAACGCTGCAAAGAAGACAGCAGCAATACTGCTAGACAGCACTGTTTCGATGTTACCCATCCTGAGAGCTTTGTAGAGCCTCTCGGGTGGTCTGACTGCCAGGTGGAACAAACCAGCAATAATACCTACGATACCCGCCGCAATGTGGTGAGCAGCGATACCACCAGGGTTAAACGGGTTAAAACCATCTGGTCCCCACTCTGGTGCGACTCCTTGGACATGGCCTGTTAAGCCGTAGGCATCAGAGACCCATATTCCAGGTCCAAATAATCCTGTGACGTGGAAAGCACCAAAACCAAAGCAGAGTAGACCAGACAAGAACAGGTGAATGCCAAACATCTTTGGCAGGTCAAGGGCGGGTTCACCAGTGCGGGGGTCTTGGAACAACTCCAAATCCCAGTAAACCCAGTGCCAAACAGCAGCTAAGAACAGCAAACCGGAAAGAACGATGTGGGCAGCCGCGACCCCTTCAAATGACCAGAAACCGGGGTCAGTTGATGGACTGCCGGTAACGTTCCAACCGCCCCAAGATTGGGTGACGCCCAAACGTGCCATAAAGGGCAGCACGAACATACCTTGACGCCACATCGGGTTGAGTACTGCGTCGCTGGGGTCATAAATGGCTAGTTCGTACAAAGCCATTGAACCGGCCCAGCCTGCCACCAAGGCTGTATGCATCAAATGTACAGAAATCAGGCGTCCTGGGTCATTCAGAACAACTGTATGTACTCGGTACCAGGGTAGTCCCATCGACTACGCTCCTCCTCGACGATTTATGTTTACAAAGCAAACAAAGCAATTTTTCAGTTTTTGTTATTGCCACAGCCGGAGTTATCCCACAGCTTTGTCTTATGGATCAGACAGTGTGGTTGATTTGGCAAGTGTTAAGCACTTCGGGAGTTTTCATCCCAAAGAGTCGTGCTCGCCAAGTGAAAAATGAGAATGTTTAAAAAAGTGTAACTTTTGATGGAGCTGTTTGCAAGCGTGTCAACATAAGCATATACGTAACTTGAGGGTGTCTCAAACTACGTAACTTTTGAGGATAAAGGCAGCAGGGGATAAGAAAATTCACGCATTCGCTCATTTTCATCCCCTTGATCTGGTGTAACCTTCGTGATCCCTGAAACTAAACCATAGATTGAATATTTTGCAGCTGACATCTAGCCGAGGCTGTTCCCAAGCGTTCAATAACCTGTTCAGCACTCATCAACCGCTTGAGGACAACTTGACCTATGGCTTGACCAGATTTACTGACTTGTAGTTGTGTTGTCGGCTTCACTTCCACAGTTAAAACGACATCTTCAACCTGATAAAGCCATAACACTTCGTTTTGTTCTACTAAACAGATATTCATGCGCTGAATGTCTGGTTGGCGTCGCCATGCAGTCATCTGCCAAAGTCCATCAGATGCCCACACTCTACCAACGGTCCAACCCTCAGATAGGAAGAAGTATTTCACACTTTTTAGTCTCACTATTAGACTCTAAATCTACTTATTCTCGATTGGCATTTAGGGTGTCAATCGGTTTCCCTGAAGCTAAGTATTTTTTTCTGCATTGGGATGCACGTAGACAAACCCTAATGTAAAGCTTTTAAGCTACGAGAAAAGCTTAACAAATGTTTGCCCTGGTATAGTTTAAATTTAAAACAAATTTATGCACTATTTATATGTTGAATCAAATAAAATTTTTTCTGTTATTCAGGAACATGAAATTCTATAAGTAGGTCGGTACCAATAAAGTTAATTAGTTAAGGCGGTCATTAGGAGGCAGTGCGTTGCAGAGGTTCCCCTGAGGGTTCACCTGCCATTCATTGGTGAGGGTATTAGAGGATTTTACCTTTCTTAATATAGTTCTGTTTATTAGTCTAAATTTTTTGATTTTGACAGTAGGACTTAAATAAACTTATTTAAGTTGACTCGCAAGAAGTCAAAACTTAGAAGAAGAAAAGGTCTTCTCCTAAATTTTTATTTTTTTTATGATTGTTTGCCAAAAAAATAGTATAATGCGTGACCACGAAGCTTAGAAATATTCAAGTTATGACCAGGTTTTCCTTGTCCGCAAGACAGTGGAGTCGAATTACTAAATTCTTTTGTTTAATTTGTTTCTGTTTACTTTTGGTGGCTAGTTGTTCGCGAAGCCAACAGGCGACGACAACATCTGGTGCAGTTAATGCCTCAACAGGAGATGGTCGCATTACTATAGGTACGACGCTTAATCCTCGTACTCTAGATCCAGCAGATGCTTATGAATTGCAGTCGCTGGGATTAGTTTATAACATGAGCGATCGCCTCTACACCTACGAACCAGGAAGCACTGAAGTTAAACCTCAGTTAGCCACCGCTTTACCCAAAGTGAGTCAAGATGGTTTAACATACACAATTCCTCTACGTCAAGGAGTCGTCTTTCATGATGGAACTCCTTTTGACGCCAAAGCAATGGCGTTTAGTCTTGAACGCTTTATAAAAAACGGGGGTAAACCTTCTTTCTTACTAGCAGATGTGGTGGCTTTAGTAAAAGCAACTAGTGATTACGAGTTAACAATACAACTGAAAAAACCGTTTGCTGCGTTTTCATCATTATTGGCGTTTTCAGGCACTTGTCCAGTTTCTCCCAAAGCTTATGAAATTGGTGCAGAAAAATTCAAGCCAAATATCTTTATTGGTACCGGTCCATATAAATTAGCACGGTATGGCACAGATTCCTTACAATTTGATGTCTTTGATAAATATTGGGGAGAAAAACCAGCAAATGGTGGCATTAATTTGCAAATTCTAAGTAGTCCAGCTAATTTATATAATTCCTTTCGTACGGGTGCAGTTGATGTTGCTTACTTATCTTTAGAACCAGACCAAATTCGCTCTTTAGAAGCTAGTGCTAAAAAAGGTGATTGGCAAGCGATTACAGCTCAAGGTAGTGTAGTTAGTTACTTGGTTTTAAATCGCAATCAAAAACCTCTAGATAAACCAGAAGTTCGACAAGCTGTAGCTTCAATGATTAACCGTCCATTGATGAATCAGCGCGTCTTGTTAGGTCAAGCTAGTCCCTTATACAGCATGGTACCGAAAACGCTTGAGGTTTCCCAGCCATTATTTAAAGATAAATATGGCGATGGCAATGTAGATAAAGCTAAACAATTGTTAACTTCTGCAGGCTTCTCTAAAGAAAAACCAGTCAAGCTACAAGTTTGGTATCCTTCCAGTTCCCCAATTCGTAGTTTAGCAGCACAGCTAATCAAAGCTTATGCTGATAAATATATGGATGGAATGCTGCAATTTGAAGTCAACGTTGTAGATGGTGCTACTTTCTACAGAGGTATCGCTAAGAGTTTTTATCCAACCGCCTTATTAGATTGGTATCCAGACTTTATAGATGCAGATAATTACATTCAACCGTTTTTGGGTTGTGATAAAGGGTCAAATGCGAAGGGATGCGAAAAGGGGGGAAGTCAAACTCAGGGTTCATTTTACTATAGCGAAACTATGAACAATCTGATTACAGAACAACGCCAAGAACAAAACCCCCAAGCACGTAAGAAAATTTTTGCAGATATTCAAGCACAAATAGCCACTGATGTCCCTTATGTTCCCTTATGGCAAAACAAAGACTATGTATTTGCTCGCAAAGGAGTCAGTGGTGTACAACTTGATCCAACTCAAAATTTGGTTTACAAAGGAATCAAAAAATAGTCATTAGTCACCCGCAAGGAAATAAATTTCCTTGCTCATAACACCAAGTCCATTGAAATGGACTAAATTATTTCCCAGTCTTCTGAAGAGAACTTATGCTATTCGCCTGCAAATTTATTCGTGGGTAAGTCATCAATTAGGTACAACATATAATTATGTCTAGATCCAAAGCTTTACAATATTACATTTTTGCCCGTTTACTTTTAGCTCCGTTGATGTTATTGACTGTCACTACGGTCGTATTTCTTCTACTACGTGCAACACCAGGAGATCCAGTCGATGCAATTCTTGGTGGACGTGCGCCAGAAAGTGCGAAGGAAGAATTGCGAGCAAAACTGGGTTTAAATCTTCCTATATGGTTACAGTATTTGAATTACTTAGGAAAATTGCTAACCCTGGACTTGGGAACTTCTATTGCGAGTCGTGGACAATCTGTTTGGGAAGTGATTGGACAATATTTTCCTGCAACTGTGGAATTGGCGGTTTGTAGTATGGCGATCGCACTCATAGTTGGTATTGGTATTGGTGTTATTTCTGCTTCTCGTCCTGGAAGTTATTTAGATATTGGAGGGCGATTATTTGGGATTATCACATATTCCCTACCCATGTTTTGGGCTGGGATGATTCTGCAATTGATTTTTGCAGTCCAGTTGGGTTGGTTTCCTTTAGGAACGCGCTTTCCGACAACAACGCCAGCCCCTCATGGTATGACTGGTTTATATACGGTTGATAGTTTATTGACTGGAAACTTAAATCAATTTTTCACTGCTTTATATTATCTTGCGCTTCCTAGTATCACTTTAGGTCTTTTGCTGAGTGGTATTTTTGAGCGAATTGTGCGAGTGAATTTAAAACAGACGATGAAAGCAGATTATGTGGAAGCTGCAAGAGCAAGAGGTATTCCTGAAAGAAAGATTTTGTTTTCTCACGCTTTAAAAAATGCGCTGATTCCTGTGATTACTGTTATGGGTTTGACGTTTGCTTCACTATTAGGTGGGGCGATTTTAACTGAGGTGACATTTTCTTGGCCTGGATTGGCGAATAAGTTATATGATGCCATTAATGCGCGGGATTATCCTTTGATACAGGGAGTGTTGGTGTTTTTTGCGGCAATTGTGGTTGTTGCTAGTATTGTGATTGATATTATCAATGCTTATGTAGATCCTAGGATTAAGTATTAGGGATTGGTTATTTTTCGATTGAATTTTGATGTATGGGTTTTCGGATTGATTCCGGAAACTTTTTTCTGAACCGCAGAGGCGCAGAGGACGCAGAGAGAGGAAGAGGAGGAGAGTTTGTTTTCAAGTAAGTAAGTCGGCGTAAAAATTTCAAGGTATGTCATTGCGAGTGGAACGAAGTGAAACGTAAGCGCAAAGCGCACGCTAAGAGCGAACGCGCAGCGTGTCCCCTTGGGACTCAGCAATCGCAAAGGTTTTGAACATTTTACATTTTGTTACATAGTTCGGTTTATTTGTGCCGACTTACTTATGATGAGAATTTTTACAGCTTGCAAATGGCTTTGAGAACTTGTAGTAATTGAATTGCACTTTCTGGTTCCATTAAGTTGAGAAATGGCATTAAATGATAAGTTGGGTTATTTCCCTGTAAGATATAGACAAATTGATAATGCTGTCCATTGGTTATCAAACCCCAAACTGATTTTTGATGTTTAAGACTATCATGGGCGTACGTAAGTAGTTGCGGTAAACCTTCTGATGGAGCAATGCTACTGTTTTTAGATTCAATTACCAAAATCCAGAAATATGTTTTAGCTGTTGTCTGTTGAGCTTTATTGACAGCTAATATATCCATTCGCCCTGTAATTTTAGTGTCTTCATCTGTGATGTCAATGTCTGCGATTTTTTCTTCCAGACTGATTTTGATAGGATAGCGATAAAATCCGGCGAGTCGCAGTAATGGAAAGATGGTTAATACTTTAACGAGTCCTTCGGAAACTCTTCCTTCTATTAAGTAATTATCAAAGTCGTTGCGAATTTGAATCAGATCTTGTTGTTCAGACTCAGTTAATGGTTCGAGAGATAAGATAGGAGTGAATGAACTGTCGTACTGTCTTTGGAAGTCGAAAAGACGATGAATGTCTGCTAGTGATAAGTTTTTGGCTTGGAGAAGTGTCATAATTGTATAGTTTTAAAACTTATTTATTAATTTTAGTCCTGTTGTATTTATACAAAATACTGGTTTCAGCAATTGATGAAACGACCAAAAAGGAGTTCCGCTATGAATCAAACAGCAACTGAGGGTGTGCGCTGGACTACTACAGATTTAGACCTCCTACCAGAAAACGAAGGTACGCGCTATGAGATAATTGATGGTGAGTTATTTATGACGAGAGCACCTCACTGGAAACATCAACGTGCTTGTGGTCGAATCTTTCGAGAACTTGATTCTTGGTCTGAGTTAAGTGGTTTGGGAGAAGCAAGCATTACTGCTGGTGTTCTATTTTCGGAATCGGATAATGTGATTCCAGATGTGATTTGGGCTAGCAATGAACGCTTAGCAGTTTTGTTAGATGAAGCAGGACATTTGACTGGCGCACCAGAGTTAGTTGTTGAGGTATTATCTGCTGGTGTCGAAAATGAGCGTCGCGATCGCGAAGCGAAACTCAAGCTTTACGCATCACGCGGTGTGCAGGAATATTGGATTGCTGATTGGCGCTTACAACAAGTTGAAGTTTATCGCCGGGAAAATGCGACTTTAAAATTGATGGTAACGCTGCTTGCAAATGATGAATTGAGTTCACCTCTGTTACCTGGTTTTGGTTGTTCTGTAGGAAGATTTTTTGTGTAGGTGTTGAGTGCGATCTGCGCTCCGCGCAGCAGCGAAGCTATCGCCCCGAAAGAAAGCCGCCTAAGAGGCGATCGCCCCAAACCACAAACCCCAGTCTTACACAGCAAAAAGCTATCCTCCCTGAACTCAGCAATCATTCAGTTTACTGTCCAACATCCAGATTTAAGTAAAAGCTCTTATCAACAATTCTGCTGCCACCATCATACTTGACAATAGGTATGGTGACTTGATGCTGTCCTGATTCTACCTTCCAAGTTGGTTCAAAGTTGCCAATATTGTGACAACCTGTATAAGTTGGAAAACTACTGGAAGTCAAAAGACCATTTTTGTAATTCTCTGTTCCTTTTGGAAACAGATATGCTTTAACTTCTACTTTATTGAGTGTCACTTCAGGCGGTATGCAGTAACGTAGATTTGCTAATCTCAATGTATCTCTAGCTTTTAGAGGAACACGTTCGTTATTTTTAATTTGCCTTGGTTCGTCACTATTGATCTGCATAGTGACATTAGCAATACAGGGTTTAGTGACTACAGTTTTATTGCACTCTAATTCAGAATTCTTAGAGATGATACTACTAGGAGTAGCAGAAGGGTTGACTGCTGAAGGAGTTTTGTTATTTTGTCCAATAATAGCAGCACCTACAGTAGCAGCGGCAGTTATAAAGGCAACTAAAATTGGAGCAATAAAATTTTCGCTGGAAAGTTTCATAAATTTGTCTCTTAGTCTTTTGGTGTTTGGTTGATAGCACCATGATGACTTTAGAGACACATGCATTAGGTAGACGAATGTAGGGAGTTACACTGCTGCGGTTTTTGTAGGGTAATGTAGCCTAATGTTGGTTTGTAGGGTAAAGTATGATATTAATGGATCGTTTTTAATTTTACTCTGTCAATTGAATTACGCCTAATGGATTCAAAAAAAGCATTGGAATTCATTAATTATCTTTTCGCGCAAGCAAACAAGTCAATATTAAATGACTTAGAAACAACTCTCTTTTTGGGTATATGGGAAGGTAAGACTTACACAGAAATTGGTGCTAAGGCTTATTTAAGTGAGCAATATATGAGAGATGCAGGCGCAAGTTTATGTAGAAAGATTACAGAAGATTTAGACATCACAGTCACTAAAAGAAATTTTAAAAATCCAATAAAATACCGATATCAACAGCATTCAGCAAAAGTTACACCTTCCCAAGAGCCACTTGTAAACCAGACAAATCAACCGAAACAGAAGACATCAAACTCAGATATTATTACCAATCCCTTCGTTCCCCAGCGTGGCAGAGTAGAAGATACGCAATCGTTTTTTGACAGAGAGCGAGAAATTGGGCGGGTGTTTGAGGCGCTTAACAGTGGAAGTAGTGTTGCTTTGATAGGAGAAGAAGGTATTGGCAAGTCCTCATTACTATGGGCGATTTGCCAACAGGTGGCGACTCGCCTACATTCACCGCGTCAGTCAGTTTTTCTAGATTTGAATGAAGTCGATAATGAAGATGAGTTCTACAGTGAATTGTGCTACAAGGTTGGTATTCCGGAAGATAAAGGGACTATGTTAAACCGGAATTTGCGCCGAATAACTAGGCGACCGAATACCGGAATTTAACTGCATATAATGGAACAAATCGGACAAAGATTCCATTATTATGTACTTGACACCAGCCGAAGCGCAAAAAAGATATGGTTACCACCCGAAGACCTTGACTAGATGGGCAGATGAGGGAAAGATTCAATATATCAAATCACCGGGTGGACATAGGCGGTATTTGATTGAATCTATTGAAAAGCTGGTTGATAGAGTTGACCAGCGACCCATTATTTTATATGCACGAGTTTCTACTACCTCCCAGAAAGATGACTTGGCGTCACAAATTGAATACTTGGGGAAGAATTACCCGAACTGCAAATGCATAAATGATTTTGGGTCAGGGTTGAATTTTAAACGCAAGAAATTTATATCACTAATGGAGCAAGTCTCCAAGCAAGAGATTCAATCTATCGTCGTAGCTCACAAAGATAGGTTGTGTCGATTTGGCTTTGATTTTGTGGAATGGTTCTGCAACCTCAACCATTGTGACATCATCGTTTTGAACAATACTTACAAGTCCCCACACCAAGAGTTAATGGAGGACTTCATGTCGATTATGCACTGTTTTAGCTCTAAGCTAGATTTTTTGAGAAAGTACGAAAAAATAATTGAAAGCTATTCGGAAAAATCAGACACAGCGTTGTAGTATTAACAAGAGGAGGAACAAACAATGGCAAAACGCAAACCAAAAAATCTAGTTCAAAAATTAACAAGTCAAATTGTCTTGACTAGCAATGTAGATATTGCATCGAAAACGGAATTACTAGAAATAATGGGACGTCTGGCTGTTGTTCGTTCTGAATCTTACAACAAGCTTGGAAGCATTCGGCACTGGGGAATGGACTGGCACAAAGCGTATCCAGAAGTGCGAACTTTCCGCTCTCCGGAGTCGCTAGGCTTGCCTTCAAAATTGATGGAGTGGACAGTTAGCGATGTTGCAAAGGCTGTTCTCGCTCAACAAGCTGCCACTATCGCTAATCTCCGAAAGCATATCTGGAAACGGTACGGTGGAGAGAGGAACGAAAAAGCTAGAAAAGCTTGTTATGAGAAACTTAAAACTACTGCTTTTCTAGACGATTCGTTCCTCCACCGTATTGTTAGGAAAGAATTTCACCGTGGTCATACCTTCGTCAAGAACCAAATTGTTTATCAACCGGATGGCTATTCTTGCAAACAGGTCAATCGAAATGTTTACCTTTTAGAACTAGCTGGTTTGACCAGAGGTAAACGCATCAAAATCCAAGTTCGCAGCAACAGAAAGATCAATGGACAGATTCGGATCATTTTCAATGGTGCAATTAGCCAGTTCGAGATTCATTTCTTGGTTAACCTTGGAGAATACACTAAGGATTCAGAAGCAATTACAACTGAAGTTGGAATTGACAAAGGATACACTGAAGCGTTCATTGATTCTCGTGGTCAAGAGCATGGTCATGGGCTAGGTAAGTTATTAACTCAAAAGTCAAACCGCATCACTGCCAAGAATCGGAGCCGTGGCAAGTTGTTTGCTCTTGCTCGGAACCTGAAATCGCATGACCCAGCGAAGTCTGCAAGAATTTTAAAGAACAATCTCACTAGAAAAACAGAGAATAAGCGCTATACCAAAGACCAGTCAGCCATTGCTAATCTGATTGGTAAAGCTTCCAAATCTTTGTTCGAGGAAGAATGCTTAAAAGTTTATGCTGAGGATTTGACTGAACCTATCAAAAATAAACGTCAGTCCAAAGCAATGTCCCGCAAGCTGAATAGCTGGGTGAAAGGCTACTTGCGGGACAGTTTACAAAAATGG
>NZ_QMEB01000090.1 GCF_012912135.1 Brasilonema bromeliae SPC951
TTGCAAATGATATTGACAAACTCCTCCTCCTTGTGGAATGAAACAGCCCTGCCTTGGGAAGGGGGTCGCCGCAGGCGTTCTGATCTTAACCGAACCGTATGGGAGAGGGGATGGGGTCGGTCAGGTCATTGAGCCGCAATTTAGTTTCATCTCTTAGGTGCAGGAAAGTTAACCACAATTTAGGTTAGTTTTTGAGAACAACTGATGAATACTATCTGCCGTGGATACCTCAATTTTATTAAAAACCTTTATTGCTGTCTTTGTTCTTGCAGATGCAGTGGGTAATATACCAATACTTTTGGTTCTTACTAAAGGTATGGAACCAGAAAGCAGAAGCAGAGTTATAGATAAGGCAATTGTAGTGGCGATCGCCGTACTTTTGCTCTTTGCCTTTGCTGGTCAATTTATTTTAAGTTATTTGGACGTCAGCTTGGGGTCGTTGCGAGTCGCTGGGGGACTACTACTGTTGTTAATTGCCCTACGAATGCTTCAAGGAGACTTAGATACACCCGTTATTGATCAAGAGCGTGATGTTGCAATTACTCCTCTTGCCTTGCCACTGCTGGCTGGACCAGGTACTCTGACAACAGTCATGCTCTTGATGTCGGAATCTCCCAACCCACATCTTAGCGTCATCGTGGGTATTGTCGCGGCAATGTTCTGTACTTGGTTGATTTTGCGTTTGGGGAGTGGTATCGACAAGTGGATTGGCGTTGAAGGAGAAGTCATTATCACCCAGCTTTTAGGTTTTTTGCTAGCAGCACTTGCAGTGCAAATTGGCAGTACTGGAATCAAGGAGTTGTTTTTCACTTAATCAACTGCCCTAGAATATACAAAACTTACACACGAACAAGGTAACTATAGTCATTGCGACCGTATCTCCTGCGGAGACGCTACGCGAACGCGCAGCGTGCCGTTAGGCATAGGGAAGCATAAGCCCTAAGTCCTTACGGACACGCTGCGCGAACGGGCACGCTGAGTCCCAAGGGGACACGCGCAAGGGACGCGAACGCAACCCGCTCTTTTAAAGTAGCGCGTGCGTAAGTCCTAATACAGCCAGTGCTATCGTACAAGCAGGAAATGCTGATTTAGATAATTGGGGAGAAAAACAATGAAGCGCGATGAGGTTTTAGCAATTGTCGCAGCTCATCGGCAGCAATTGCAAGCAATGGGGGTGAAGTCTTTAGATTTGTTTGGTTCGGTAGCACGGGATGAAGCTGGTCCAGATAGTGATGTAGACTTTCTGGTAGAGTTTGACCGTCCAGTGGGATTATTTGATTTCAGTAAAGTGCGACTCTACTTAGAGGATGTTTTGGGGTGTTCGGTAGATATGGGAACACAGGATGCTTTGCGGGAACATTTAAGAAAACCTGTTCTGAAGGATGTGATTCGTGCCCTCTAGAGACTGGCGGCTTCGTATTCAAGATATTGTGCAATCCATCGCTGCAATTAGGCAACGTACGGCAGGAATGACGTTTGAGCAATTCCAGGGAAATGAGACAATTGCAAAAGCTGTTTTATACGACTTTATAATTATTGGTGAAGCGGCTATCAACGTTCCCTCTGATATTCAGTCTCGCTACCCCGACATTCCCTGGCGTATTATGGGTGACATGAGGAATGTAATGGCTCATGAATACTTCCAAGTCACGTTGAGAATAGTTTGGAACACTATCGAAAATGACCTTCCCTCACTGATGCAGCAATTAGAAGAAGTAATCGAGCACGAAGGGATAGGAGAATAGGTTAGTTAGGAGGCGATATCGCATTTCCAAGTTAGGCGATGCGCGCAGCGTCAAGCCTCCGGCTTATCGCGTTAGGTGAGGGGAAAGAAAACAAACCGCCTTAGTGCAGCGTGTCCACAGGACATAGACGAGGACACTTGCGTACGCAGAGAAGTCGAGGGTAATCTTAAACCGGCAAGGGAGTAGTTTAATTACCAGCGCGTACAATGTTCCCGTTTATGCACGGTGGTGCTTGAAAAAGCGGTAGACTAAAAATGACGGAACGTTGGGATAAATCAACTTGGAAACACAAAGAACTGCTTCGTTTTTAGACAGCAACCATTTGCTACTCGCACGCGATCAAGATCTGTTTGAGGTTGTTGGACAAAGAAACTTAAATAGAACAGCGATCGCAACACGTGAAATTAAGCAGGGTGAGGTCATCCATAACATTTTGCCTTACTCATCCAAAACAAATGCAGATTTTTTACAGCTATTTTCAGTTAATTGAACCACAGACTTTAGTAGGAGCACGCTGAGAACAGCCTCTACCCCGTGGTTGATTTACTTGAAAAGCGTTGTTAGTGGATGTTTGAGTGATTTATTAGACACACTAGCTTTGATTTTTACACTCTTGGGATGTATCGAGTTTATTCAAAAACCAAATAGGATTCCTATAAGCAGATGGAAAAAAGCAAACACTGCTATGTGAAGATATGTAAAGCCTGACTTTTTTTTTAAATAACTCTTTTGTTATTTTTAACATTCCTTTACACAGCTTAGTTTACTTATTTCCACCCACTTAGTTCAATTGCTAAGGAGTTATGCTGCTCAATGACCATATCATTAAATAATGACTCTCAAAGATCACCAAACACTCTCCATGCTTTGGGTATAGCAGTGTTGCTTGTCGTCACCCTCATCTGGGGTACGAGCTATCCACTCCTCAAGGGAGCCGTCAGTAGTCTTTCTCCGGCTGCAATATTTGCAACCCGCTTCGCAGTAGCGGCATTGCCTTTCACTCCCTATTTGCGTTTCCTTAATCTTCCCCTGCTACGGGATGGAATCTTCTTAGGACTTGTAATCTTTAGTACCTTAACCCTCCAAACCGTTGGGCTTGAGACTACCTCTGCAAATCGCGCTGCATTCATTGCCAGTTTCAATGTCATCCTAGTTCCTCTGCTGGGGCAACTGCTAGGTCGGCAAGTGTTCCTAAAAACTTTCCTCACCGCAGGAATTGCCATCATTGGCGTTGGAGTGATGTGTTGGGAGAGTGGACAGATTGTTATCGGCGATCTCTTGATGTTAGGCAACGCCTTCCTCTACTCGATCTACATTCTAATGCTTGAGTCCATCACGTCGCGCCACCCCATTTTGCCACTCACAGCGATCCAGCTTTGGGTGATAACGATAGTGTCTTTATTCTGGGGAGCTTCGGATCTGGTTAGACAGCATGAGGCAATTGCTACAAACTTTGGTGTACTATTATATCTTGGTTTAGTTGATACTGCTGCAACTATTGTGCTCCAAGCAGTGGCTCAACGATGGGTTAACGCTTACGAAACGGCGCTAATGTATACGCTTGAGCCGATTTTCGCAGCGGTTTTCTCGTTTCTACTACTGGGAGAGAAACTGGGAGTACGCGGTCTGATTGGTGCAATTCTTGTGCTGGTTGCAATGGTTTTCGGTCAGAGTAAATCTCAGGACGCCGAACAGTACGGCAAAATACAAGTCAACGAACCAATTGTTGCATCGCTCTTGGCTGCGGATACTGAGCCTATTAATGTTTCAGTGTCGCTTCTGAACGCTAACCTCATTGAATCCGAATTCGATTCGTAATCTGTACAAGGAAACAGGATGATAGACTTGGATATCTTCGTAAAAGTAACAAATAAAGGAAAAAGCGTTTTTGCAAGCCGATACTTCCGTAAAGGTGAGACGGTGGTGGTTGGACGCCGAGTCGAAATCTTGCCTGAGAGAACTAATCACTCTTTGCAGATGGATTTTGACCTGCATATAGAATTAGATGAACCTGGACGACTAATCAATCATTCTTGTAGCCCAAACACAGGGGTTCGGAATAATAAATTCGGAGCCTACGATTTCGTTGCATTGGTTGATATTCCTTCCGGAAGCGAGATTACATGGGACTACGAGACAACAGAGTTCGTTTCCATTGCCATTCCAAAATGTTCTTGTGGCTCCCCCGAATGTCGATTAAAGACCCTTGGGTTCAAATTTCTCCCTGTCGAAATCAGGAAAAAGTATGGTGAGTTTATCGCCGATTACCTCAAACCATTTGTTGATGAACCTTTCTGTAGCAATGAGCTAAATGATGCCATGCTGGATTTGGTAGATAAGTGGCACCCCTCTCCTTGATAAGGAGAGGGGCAGGGGGTGAGGTAATCTCGCGTGATGAAGTTCCCCGCATCGGGTTTCTTCCCCACCCTCAACTTTGAAATCACAAATCGCTATCCAGCAATTCCTAGTACTTTCCTTAGCACTACTTGGTCTTCTGATTTGGCTTTGAGGCGACCATTTTCCAAATCTCGAATCCAGCTTTGACTTTTACCTGCCATTTTCGCCAATTCTCTTTGGGAAAGGTTCAGGTTTTTCCTTGCTTGCAAAATCTGTTCACCTAGCAGATATCCTGCTGTGGTTTTTGATTTTATTCGGTTTTTTGCTGTGCGTTGCTTTTTTTCAGATTCACTGGTTTGTTGCTCCCAGTCTGGAGGGAGTGTAAATGACAGAATTCGGGCATTCATGAGCATATTCCACTTGCCACGGGGACCTGCATCCGTCAGGCGTGTTTTTCCGTTGGCGTCGTTAATCCAAAACTCTAACGCATCATCTGGATCTTCAGGAATATCAACCAATTTCGCCCACAAGGGTTGGATCGTCGGTGGGTATGTGACTGGGTCGAAAGCTGGTTTCATGCCATAGTGATTGAGGACTTCCAAATCGTGTTCAAAAGTTCGTAGCAGTCGCTTGCGTTCTTCTCGTTTTCTGCAAGCAAGGGTGACTTTCTCTTCACCGTAAGCAACACGCAGCAAGGTGGGAACTGTAATCCGCTGTTCTTTTCCCATTTTAGTCTTAAACAACAACCACAGCATCAGCCGCGCTGCTCCTTCGTGTTGCTGCCAAATACTCATGACTGTCGTTAACAGGGATTTCGGCAAACTACCATATTGATAAAATGTGGTTCGTTCTTTGCATCCTTGTTTGTTTAGGAAATACTGCGCCCATATACCTGCTCTTACCTTAAAAGTGAGTCCAACCAAATATTTGCACCCCAAGTTATCTTCTTGGAAGTGATGCTGAATTTCTACTAAGTGCCATAAAGGGGTTCCTTCCACTGAAAATCCCCTAACTCGACCTTGTTGGGGCCAATTTAGCGAGGTGATCAGTGAGCAAGTTTGCTGCACCAAGTTTTTCATTAAAGTCAATTTAGCAGCTTTGCTCAGATCTTTGCGTTTCTCTAGCCCCAGATATTTCTCAATTTGGCGATCGTCGATGGTGAAGACTTGCTCACTCGGCTGATCTAAAGCTGTCGCATGAGCTGCAAAAATCAAATGTATACAAGTTGCTCTGATATCCAGCGTCTCAACGACTCCTAGTTCTGTTGCGAGTTCGTTTGCATTGTGTGGTTTGGTGATGTGAAATGCGATCGCCCCTCGCCCCTGGTTAACTTGTCGGCGATAACACGCCCTTCCGTATTCATCAATTTCCCAAGGTAGCGAGGTTCGCTGTGCCAGTACATTGCAAGCCTCCCAGATGACAATTGCTGATGCAAATGGATTATTTCTGGTGTTCGCAAACAAATCTGGGCTAGTCGCATCTCTGATATCTACTTTACATCTCCCCCTTTTCGCCTGCATAGGGATCGGCAAATGAATGGGACAAGTCACTACACATTGAGGTTCGGAATGATAGCCTTCGCAGTTGTTACATAGACTTGGGTCGATCCAGTACTCATTGTTCTCGAATTTAATTGCACCAGTAGGACATTGGGGACGGCAGTTGTCACATCCAACGCAACTGTTGTTAGGAATTGTATAAGGCATAAGGCTTTTTCCTACTTTAATCGTTGAGATGTCTGGCTCAAGTCTCCCCTGGATGTGTCCTCTTAATTGACTACTCACTACTGACTCACCACCACATTATTTTTCCGACAATAAGAAATTTTACTTGCCGTACTACTTAACCACATCCTTATTCAGACCACGCATCCTATTGGAAGCTATTTAAGGCTTGTAACCAGAGCCTAATTTTTAAGATTTCTTACTATCTAATCTTTCATAAATCTTTATATAAGTTTGTTACTAATGAGCTAAACATGATTTTGTAGATTTCATATTTAAAATTTCCTTAAAGAACACTTTTGATAGTTGTCAAATCTTTTCCATTGTTATTGAATAACAATTCGTTGTTGTTTTTGCTAATTACTAATATTAATAATATTTACATGTCTTCACTATGTCATCTACTTTACTTTTTGATCATTCATTTAAATTTATTTCCTTCAAGCAATCAACAATGAGCATTAAAAAAAGTATAAAAATATGCACACTTTATCTTTGACGCTTAATATCTAATATGCTCTAACTTATAAAATATAAGCTTGGGATAAGAAGACAAAATTTCTCAAAATATAATAAGGTATATTGTCAAACTATTAATATTGAGTAATTTCAGACTTTGTTTGTTGATATTAAATCTCATTACTTCTCAACATTTCACGGCTATTTACAAAGATAAGAGTCATTTTTTGTGTCTATCGGAAAGAAAAAATGATAGTTTTCTCTTGATCATTAGGTCATACTACTCAATAGATGCGACGTGAAAAAGCCTATTTCTTAATAAGAGTGAGTTATTCGAGATGTTACAGGGACTCCTAGTTTTAGAGAGAGTATCCCATTTTTATCAATTTGTAGTGCGGGAAGAGAGCAAGATGCTGCCACTTTCCTTTTTTTGCACTTCTTCAGATGCTTTCGTTTGAGAGACAACTATTTTGTTATCTAGATACTCTGAAAAACTATTGGCAAAGAATCGCATTTGATTTTTTTAGTGTGAATATTTACAGATTTTTTGACAAGTCATGAAAATTTAATGAGCGTCCAAATTATATTAAAAAATCCGAAAAATCGAATTTACCTTATGTTAGGATGAGCGTAAAAGTCGATGAGACATGTAAAGAGAGTAGAAGGTAAAATCATGGCAACACTAACAGGATTAACATTTGGTGGTAAAACTTGGACACCCAAATTCGTTCAGGAGATTGACCAAGAAAAATGCATCGGCTGCGGCAGATGTTTTAAAATTTGCGGTCACAATGTATTACTGCTGAAAGCAATGAACGAAGAAGGAGAATTTGTCGAGGATGAGGATGATGATGAAATTGAAAAGAAAGTGATGACT
This sequence comes from Brasilonema bromeliae SPC951, assembly GCF_012912135.1. GTDB lineage: Bacteria > Cyanobacteriota > Cyanobacteriia > Cyanobacteriales > Nostocaceae > Brasilonema > Brasilonema bromeliae. The sequence goes on from NZ_QMEB01000090.1 coordinate 7,143, forward strand.
GTTGCTAATCAGGAAAACTGTGTGGGTTGTGAAGCTTGTGCCAGAATTTGTTCCAAAAACTGCTATACTCACTCTGCATTAGATAACTAGAGTTGTTGGGTTGTTCAGAGGTAGGTAAAAGAAGGTGCTGTTTGACAAAAGTGTTAAGTTTGGGTATCTAAAGAACAACTTCTCACTTTAGTAGCAAGGTAACGAGAGGGGAATATTTAAAGTTACAAGAACGTCAAAGCAAAAAGTTCACAGCAAACAAATCCGTAAATCTTAAAGTGTAAGCTATTAACAAACAAAAACTTGCTGCCCAGATAGCTATCATGAATCACCAAGACCCTGAGCGACCTCCTCTGCAACTAGATTCTGTGAAAGTGCAAAGCTCTGGTACTATGAGTTGAGAGATAGTTTTCCGTTTTTTGGGGGAGAGAAGAATTAAAAGATTTTAAAATTCCCCCACATTTTCTAAAAAAAACGTAGACAATAAACTTGGTTAACACAATCGCTTATTGCGTCATTAGTCATTAATTACTAGTCTTGAAAACTAAAGAAATGATAAATGACAAAAAAGACATGACGAAAGATGCTACTAGCAGTTAGCCATGTAAGCAAGAGACATCAAAAGTTACTAGTTATCAGTTACTAATGAAGAATAAATTGATAACTGTTCACTGATAACTGATGACTGATTGAACGATGTTTTACCGACCAAGTATTTATGCAACAAATTCCTGTTTCACTATGGACCCTAGTTGCTGGGATAGTAGTTACAATTCTCAGCATTTGGGTTGGACAAAATCACAGTCTACTACCGATACAAGCATCGCAACAAGCGCCTTTGGTAGACGGGTTTTTTAACGTTATGGTTTCGATTGCTACCGCTCTGTTTTTAGTGGTAGAAGGAACCATTGTGATTTTTTTGGTTAAGTATCGTCACCGTCCAGGAGATGACACGGATGGCGTGCATGTTGAAGGCAACTTACCACTAGAAGTTTTTTGGACAGCAATCCCATCTATTATCGTCCTCTGCTTAGGAATCTACAGCGTTGATGTTTTTAATCGAATGGGAGGGTTTGAAGTGGGGGGTGCTCATAACATGGCTCATAGCCATTCCCCAGCTCATGTTGCCCAAATGCCAGGAAGTGCCATTGCTGCTACCCTGAGTGACGCCTCACAGAATGAGTCAGAAATGGCAGCACCAGCAGGTACTCCTATAATTGGTATTGGCGCAACTCCCACAGAGATAGGTAAACCTGCTGATTTGGTTGTCAACGTCACCGGAATGCAGTTTGCTTGGCTCTTCGACTACCCCGAAAGTGGAGTGAATGCTGGAGAATTACACGTTCCAGTTGGTGCTGACGTGCAACTCAACATTTCTGCAACGGATGTGATTCACTCGTTTTGGGTACCACAATTCCGGCTGAAGCAAGACGCTATTCCTGGAATACCCACCCAACTGCGATTTGTCGCGACAAAACCAGGCGCATATCCAGTAGTTTGTACAGAACTTTGTGGCGGCTACCACGGTTCAATGAGATCACAGGTTGTTGTTCACACGCCTGAAGAGTTTGAAAGCTGGCTTTCTGAAAACCGCATTGCCCAAAAGCAAGACATGCAAAAAGCCGTTGCAGTTAATCCAGCAGACTTATCAACATCAGAGTTTCTCACTCCCTACGCGCAACAAATGGGAGTTGGTTCAACAACTCTGGAGTCATTAGTCATGAGTCATTAGTCATTGGTGACAACAAAGGACAAACAACAAAGGACAAATGACAAAAAAAATATGACCCAAGTAGAACTTCCACGGAACATTCCACCTGAAGACAATCAATCTGGTACTCAGAAGGTTGTTCATCCACACCATCCCAAGGCGTGGAAATGGTACGATTACTTCACATTTAATACTGACCACAAGGTTATTGGTATCCAATACCTGGTTACGGCGTTCTTGTTTTATCTCATCGGTGGACTCATGGCTGTTGTCATGCGTGCCGAATTGGCAACACCAGATGCAGATTTAATTGACCCTAACCTGTATAACGCCTTCATGACCAATCACGGGACGATCATGATTTTCTTATGGATCGTACCCAGTGCAATTGGTGGATTTGGTAACTATCTAGTGCCATTGATGATTGGTGCTAGGGATATGGCTTTCCCCAAGCTGAATGCGATCGCCTTCTGGTTAAACCCACCCGCAGGCTTGCTGCTAGCAGCTAGCTTCATCTTCGGCGGATCGCAATCTGGTTGGACAGCTTACCCACCTCTAAGCTTAGTCACAGCTAACACCGCCCAAAGCCTGTGGATACTTGCCATTGTCTTGGTGGGAACATCCTCAATTTTGGGTTCGTTGAACTTTGTCATCACCATCTGGAAGATGAAAGTTCCCAGCATGAAATGGGATCAATTGCCCTTGTTCTGCTGGGCAATTATGGCAACCTCCGTACTAGCACTTCTCTCCACACCTGTGTTAGCTGCGGGATTGGTGCTGCTGTTGTTTGACCTCAACTTTGGCACATCGTTCTTTAAACCAGATGCAGGCGGTAACGTTGTTATTTACCAGCACTTGTTCTGGTTCTATTCCCACCCGGCAGTTTATCTGATGATTCTGCCTATCTTCGGCATCATGTCCGAGGTGATTCCGGTTCACGCGCGTAAGTCAATTTTTGGGTATAAGGCGATCGCCTATTCCAGTTTGGCAATCTGCGTCGTGGGTTTATTCGTCTGGGTACACCACATGTTTACCAGCGGTACACCCGGTTGGATGCGGATGTTCTTCACAATCTCCACCCTGATTGTTGCTGTTCCTACAGGCGTCAAGATTTTCGGTTGGGTTGCAACCCTGTGGGGCGGTAAAATTCGCTTCACATCAGCCATGCTTTTTGCCCTTGGCTTGTTGTCGATGTTTGTCATGGGTGGCTTAAGCGGCGTGACAATGGGAACAGCCCCCTTTGATGTCCACGTCCACGACACCTACTATGTGGTGGCGCACTTCCACTACGTCTTGTTTGGTGGTTCCGTGTTTGGGATTTACGCCGGAATCTATCACTGGTTCCCCAAAATGACAGGACGGAAGTTGAATGAATCCCTCGGTCGCATTCACTTTATCCTCACCTTCATTGGCACGAATCTCACCTTCCTACCTATGCACGAGTTGGGTTTGCAAGGAATGCCCCGACGAGTTGCGATGTATGATCCGCAATTTGTCAGCCTGAATCAGATTTGTACCATTGGTGCTTACATCTTGGCAGCATCGGTGATTCCCTTCACCATCAACATTCTCTGGAGTTGGGTATCTGGAGCAAAAGCAGGTGATAATCCTTGGAATGCTCTCACCTTAGAATGGACAACCAGTTCCCCACCACTGATTGAAAACTGGGAAGAATTGCCCGTCGTCACTCACGGTCCCTACGACTACGGCTTGAACAATCATAGTACTGAAATACAGTCATCTGTTGCGACTGAAGTTGGTGCTTAGTTAGTCATTTCATTCCCGCTCCCAACCGCCAGGAAAGAAATTTCCTGGCAGATCAGCTCTTGTTAAATCAGTCAACAGTGAACAGTGAACAAGGGGTGGACGAGTCCGTTTCCTACCTGATAACTGGTAACTGATAACTGGTAACTGATAACTGATTGTTGAACACTTATTCACCACACAGACGATATGACTATAGCGACATCGACGAGTCCAGCCCCGCGCGTTGAACATCATCCAGATTTACGAGTCTTAGGGCTATTAGTATTCCTCGTCTCTGAATCTCTGATGTTTGGTGGATTTTTTGCCACTTATTTATTCTTTCGAGGCAGTACCGAAGTTTGGCCTCCAGAAGGAACCGAGGTAGAGTTATTGTTGCCTGCAATTAACACTATTATTCTGGTTTCCAGCAGTTTTGTGATTCACTTGGGTGATACAGCAATCAAAAAGAATGATGTCCAAGGTATGCAGAAGTGGTACAAAATCACCGCTATCATGGGCGCAATTTTCTTGCTGGGTCAAGTTATTGAGTATGTAAGTTTAGGATATGGCATGACAACTAATGTCTTTGCCAATTGTTTTTACTTAATGACTGGATTCCACGGTTTGCACGTTCTTATCGGAGTGTTGTTAATTTTGGGTGTGGTGTGGCGTTCCCGCCGTCCCGGTCACTATTCTGCTACCAAACACACTGGCATTGCAATGGCAGAAATTTATTGGCACTTTGTAGACATCATTTGGATTGTTCTTTTCACCCTGTTGTACATTCTCACCAGGTTTTAAATTGAGAGTCGGGAATAGGAAATGAGTAATACCTATTCCCCATTCCTAAAGGAGAAGTCTTATGAAAGTTGATGCCGAAAGATTTTCATGGTTTGAAGTTCCAGACGACATCAAACAGTTATTGATATTGGCAGCAGAACATTGGCAAAATACTGAAGAATCAGAAAAATATATTAACCAAGCTTTAGCCAAAACGGCAGAAAGCACAGAGGTTTTAGTAGCCGCTTATAGATACTTTTTCTATAAAAATAACTATCACATGGCGTTGCAAACTGCAATTAAAGTTATAGAAAAAATTAAATTTACCGAACAATTACCAGATAATTGGCAGCAAACTAAGCAAATATTAATCAGTCGTAAAGAAGAAGCAAACATTAGATTATATCTAAATGCTTATGCAGCTTCTGGACTGGTCTTGGCAAAGCTAGGAGATATAGAAAAAGCTAAAAAAATTAGCGCTCAAGTCAAGGAAGTAGATGATAAAAATGAGTTCGGAGCAAGTATTGTCTACAATATTTTGACACGTCCAGTCGAAGAAGACGAATGAATTCTAAGTGATCAAGTCTCAAGTTGATGCTCACATTATCATTGACTATACGGTTTAAAACATATGAAAGGAAGGGATTGGCTTGTCACTGAAGACGGGCAGTATCAAACCTGTCAATCTGTCAGAGCATGGGATTTGCTGAGAGATAATTATCGCTTTTATCGATTTCTAACTGAAGTAGAAGATGCCCTCAGTGATACTGAAGATGAAACTAGCCATCTTCCAGAAATTCGGATGCTAGTCAGGCGGTTAATTGTTAACTCCTACTGGGTACAAAGTCGATATTTAGAGCCTTCTTCTAAAACAGGAATCTCAGTTGTACTCCTTTATGATGAGTTAGGTTTTCCATTTACTGTACAAACGGTAACATTGGCACCGGGAACGTCATCAAAAATTCACAATCATGGAACTTGGGGTGTTGTCGCTGTGTTAAAAGGAGAAGAGAGAAATACTTTTTGGCAGCGCACGCCTGATTTAAATTTTCATGACAAAATTGAAAGAACAGGAGAATTAACTTTATTTCCAGGCGATATTATTAGCTATACCCCCGATGCAATTCATCGTGTGGAAGCAGTGGGTACTCAACCGACTGTGACTTTCAATATTTATGGCGAAACTCGTATGCAAGAACGTTTTGAGTTTGATACAGTTAGCCATATTGCTAGAAACTTTTAATCTTCTAATTTCTCTGCGTTTTTCTGTAGTTCCAAAAAGCCCCATACCGGGTTTTTGTAAGAAATTAACCAATTAGGAGATATTATGGCAACAGTCATTTTCTATGAAAAACCAGGCTGTCAAGGTGGTACTAAGCAAAAAACTCTGCTCACAGCCGCAGGTCATGAAGTGATAGCCTACAACTTGCTCACACAACCTTGGACTGCTGAACGTTTACGCTCATTTTTTGGCGATCGCCCTGTATCTGAATGGTTCAATCGTGCCGCTACACGGGTAAAATCTGGTGAGATCATTCCAGAAAATTTGGATGCCCAAACAGCCTTGATGCTGATGCTAAAAGAGCCATTGTTGATTCGTCGTCCTTTGATTGAAGTGGGCGATCGCCGTGAAGTCGGCTTTGAGGTAGAAAAAATAGATGCTTGGATTGGCTTAAAGCCCAAGGATGCAACTCTTAAAGAAATTACTGAAACGCTGATGAACCAAGATTTGCAAACTTGTTCCCACAAGCATGAACACAAACATGAGCCAGGTTCGTGTAAGCACTAGATGAGTTTATTGACTGCTGATATAGCTTGGGTGCATCGCTGAAACGCAATGCGCCCTTTTTGTTCTTGATCAAATTATGTCTTTAGAGAGATTATACCGCTTCTGATGTTGCGTGCAATACACAGATGTAGAGACGTAATATGTAACGTGCTCTACATTATTCGTGGTGATGTATGTGATTCAAATGAGAATCGCTATATACATATATTCCAAAAATTAGTTTGTTAAAAACAATACTCTATTTAAGATAAGGTTAAATACCATGAAATCAATACGGGTAAACTGATGGAAGATCAAAATCAAAAAGACAAGGACAACTTTCTTTACCCTCGTGGTCGCTACTATGGTCAATTTAAGCCAGAAAACTTAGTATTTAATGCCAATCTCCAACAATTCGCTCAAAAAATAGGCTATATCACGTCCTTAGAAACGTCTGGGAAAATCTCTCCGTTAGATGCTTACAACCAGATTAAAGCGCTTTGGAAACAGTTAAAACGCAGCAAAAAAGAGCTTGGTATTGGCAACGAACCACCAAGTGAACCAGAATCACCAGATGTTACGTGAAATCCGATGAATCACATAACCATATCTTAATCCAAAAGATCTGACTTTAATGTACGACAAGCTTAGTAAAACCCTTGTTGTATTTCCTCTGCAACCCGCTTAAGCCGACGCAGTTGACTTTGCATATCTTCTTTTGTCCAATTTTGGGCAAAGGTTTTGAAACCCCAACTTACCAGAGGGTTGGGAATCTGGAACTCAAAGCGGTTAACCAGACGTGTTCCTTTGTCTAGGGGTTGACATTCCCAAGCGTCACGCCCTTTAAAAAAACCCTGGAACTCCCACACAACCAAACCCGGCTGTCTTTCCACGACTGTGCTATCCAATGTCGGTTTTATGATTGGTATTTGAATCACAAACCGACTTTTGCTACCAACATTGGTACTCCACACACCAACAGGTTCGCAACGCAAGACGGGATTCAGCCAGCGATGCATGAGAGTATTTTCGGTAATGCAGCGTTCCACGGTTGTGGCTGTGGCATTAATTTGAATTGATTGTTCAAAGACTTGAGACATTCCACATCTTAATTTGGTATGGCTGCATTTAGAGTACCGCGAAACTCTGCACTGCCAACAGATTTGTAAATTAAGAACTCGGAATTTGGAGTATCTCCTCCACGCCTACGCTGCGCTTTGCGCTTACGCTTGCGTGCGCTTTCTTTGCCCATACGCGCCCCAGGAGTGCTGCACATACTGAATTTTATTAGTATTGAAATCAATCAGTACAGTTGATGTTAAGCGTTAAGAGTTCCCTGTTCAGAGTTCCCTATTCCCTATTAAGAGTTCCCTATTAAGAGTTAAGCGTTAAGAGTTCCCTGTTCCCTAGCGAAACTAGTAAGTATGGCTCCGCCACGCAAGCTAACATAAACCAAACCGGATTCCTACATATGGTATAAATACTTTATTGTTTGATAAAACGAAAAAAAAAAGTATCAAAGTCCAAAAATCACTGCTAATATTCATTTTTCTGTAGAACTTTGCTGGTAAATTTATAGACAAAACACTGATAACTTACGGAATTGTAGGATTATCGGGACTTTCGACATCAGAAGCATCTAAGGTGTTTTCTGCAATAACACTCAACTTTAATTTTGAACAACCATGAACACAACTTGGCAACAAATAACCCAGGTGATGGAGGTTGATTTGTCAATGAGGGTGCAATATTTATTAGCACAATTATTAGCACAATCGCCAACGTTACCATCGGAACGACCCGATGCGGTCACTTACCTGCAAGGAACTGTACAACAGGTACTTAATTTTATGCCCCGTTTGCTGGGAGCAGTGCTAATTTTATTAATTGGCTGGCTGATTGCTGCTATTGTATCTGCTGTAGTACGCTCCCTCCTCAAACGCACCAATATAGACAACCGCATTGCTTCGGGGATAGCGGGTGGTCGGGATGTTCCTCAAGTGGAGTCAATTATCTCCGGCATAGTCTTCTGGAGTATCCTACTTTTAACAATAGTTGCCGTTTTAGATACGTTACAACTTAGAGTTGCTTCTCAGCCGCTCAACAGTTTTCTCAATCAAATTGGTGACTTCTTACCCAGACTTGTGAGTGCAGCGGTGATCTTAGGAGTCGCCTGGTTAGTGGCTAGTCTAGTCAAGCTGATAACCACACGCGGACTACAAGCGTTGCGGGTAGACGAACGATTAAATCCACCACAAGACGATGGGCTAAATCTCAGTAACTTGTCTGTCAGTGAGACGATTGGTAATGCTCTATATTGGTTTATCTTTTTAGTCTTTCTCGTCCCGTTACTTGAGAACTTAGGGTTAAACCAAGCATTACTACCAGTACAATCTCTTGTCACACAGATTATCTCAATTGTGCCCAATATTTTGGGTGCAACGTTAATTGCTGTGATTGGCTGGTTTGTGGCTAACATCGTGCGTCGGATTGTCACAAACTTACTGGCGACAACGGGAATCGACAGTTTGGGAAGTCGGTTTGGATTCAGTGGAGTTTCAGGAACGCAATCCTTATCGAAGATTATCGGTACAATTGTCTATGTTTTAATTTTGATTCCTGTCGCAATTGCAGCACTCAATCAACTGCAAATTGAAGCGATTTCCGTACCGGCAATCTCGATGCTGCAACAGATTCTCAATGCACTGCCGAGTATCTTTACAGCAATAGCTATTTTGATTGTTGCCTATTTTGTTGGGCGGTTTGTAGCAGAACTAGTGACCAACATCCTCACAAGTATAGGATTTAACAACATCTTCTCTGTTCTCGGTCTGCCATCACCCACCAGACGAGTCGTTATTCCACAAGAACCAACAGCACCTGGGATATCAAACCGCACCCCGTCGGAAATTGTCGGCATTATCGTCCTTGTCGGCATTATGCTGTTTGCAACTTTGGCAGCGGTTAATATCCTGAACATTCCAGCGCTGACAGTGTTGGTGACTGGTATTGTGATAGTGTTGGGGCGGATTTTGGCTGGATTGGTCGTATTCGCTATAGGTTTGTTTTTGGCAAATCTTGCTTTCAGCATTATTAGCAGTTCTGGTAATCGCCAAGCACGGGTTTTGGCACAGCTCACCCGGATTGCTATTATTGCCTTTGTATCTGCGATGGCGCTGCAACAGATTGGTGTTGCTAGTGATATTGTGAATTTGGCTTTTGGACTTTTACTGGGAGCGATCGCCGTTGCCATTGCATTATCGTTTGGTTTAGGTGCTCGCGATATTGCCAGATCACAAGTCCAAGAGTGGCTTGACTCCTTCAAAGGAAAAAATTAACTAACTGTTTGCACTCAAGACGGACGTTCACGCCTTAAAGTTGCATACTTACCTGTGAATCTTGTCAAGAGTCAAGAGTGATTCTCAATTAGAGAACTCTTGGCTCTTGAATACTTGAAGAGAAAACCCTGCAATTTCAAATGTTTCAACCGATTTGTTTAATGTGTAAATTTTTATGACTAGGAAAATTAGAAAGCAAGATTTAGGTGTAAAATTATAGAGCAAAACAACAAATAAGGGAAACAAACAGTCAAACTCACAGAGATCGAAGTAAAATAAAGAAGTGCAATTTCACTAATCGTTGGGATTATTAAAAAAAGTTTTGCAGCAGACAAGCAGCTTTTTCTTGACTCAGAATCGGGAATGCAAAAACAGCTGTTATTTTTCAGAAAACATTTTGAGATTTTCAGAAAAGATTTCGGGAATTACCCTTGAGTGGGTTGTAGTTAGCATTGAGACTAAGACTTGGCTGAGCATGAATTGTAAGACCATGAGTAGGAGAGGATAGCACCGTGGGCAGACAGCGCGTTATAGTACTGGCTCCTTCGTGACTGGCGTTGAGGTTACATTCGTTGTAGCGACTAAACGTTAATCTTACCTCCTATAGCCTCCTATCCGTACAACCTCAAAGGGTGGTTTCCGGCTAAGAGTCTTCGACTAGAAGTTGGAAAGGTTTTCAAGTGTTTACTCATAACTCATCTACTTATGCTTAATCAAAATCGTCCAAATGCTCTAATCACCAAGAGCCAGCTTAAGAAATTGGCTTGTGCTATAGGAATTGCTGGTGTCAGTACCCTCATCGCTTTTCCTGTATTAGCCAAATTCTATGCTCCCATGTATCTTTTTCAGCCTTCTGCTCATCGTAACTATCCCTACCGCAACTCTGACAAGACTATTGCTGATACACTTAGCCAAAATAGTAAATTTGCCAATCTTTATCATGAGTTGAAACAAGCAGGTCTTCTCAAAGATTTGAAGCAAGGTAATTACACAATCTTTGCTCCTACCAATGAAGCCTTTAATGCTTTACCTAAAAACGTCTTTGAGCGATATAGCCAAAGCCAAAATCGGCTCAGAGTGCTGAAGTATCATTTGGTTGCTAGTGAAATTAAAGCTAAAGACGCAAAAGAGCTAAATGGTAAATTAATCACAACTGTTGAAGGTGACCAAATCAAAATAACTGTTGATCCACAAGACACAGTCAAGCTGAATGATGCTACTGGTAAGCATCCCTCTATCAAAGCCAGCAATGGTGTGATTATTGAAGTTGACAAGGTACTTCTACCCCGTGGCTTGTAGAACTCCACTTTTAGGGGTGGGCGATGAGGATCATCGCTTGTGTAACACACTGCTCATGAACCTTGTGATGTGTTACGCCAAGTTGCATTGAACGTAACTTGGCATTTTGCCTCGTTCCCAGTCTCAGACTGGGAATACCTATTTGGAGGCTTAGCCTCCCTTAATCAAACTAAAGTTCACACCAATGGGCACAGACAGCATGCTGTCTGTGCCCAACTTTGTTTTGTGGTGTGTGTGGTTTATTGCCAATTCCCCACTAGTACAAACGGTGCCCAGAAATGGGGGTGAGTGTATTCCCGATTTTTAAGATCCACCTGATTTTTGAGAGCCAATTGTGCTTGTTGCAAGGCTTGTGCTTTATTTATATTTGTCTTCCTGGCTTGCTCTAACTGGCGATAAAATTGACCCATGACTTCAGCAGTACTTTTATCCTCTACAGTCCAGAGTGTCGCCAGTGTACTGCGCGCCCCAGAACGCACCGCGACTCCAGCCAGTCCTAAAGCTGCTCGCCTGTCTCCACTTGCTGTCTCGCAAGCACTGAGAACCAATAATTCGATTGGTGTCTTCTGGTATTGGGTGTTGTCTCGCAGTAAGCCACCCAACTCTTTAACATTGATGCGGCGATCCCAAGCGAGGATAAAGGTATCCTCAACCTTAGAACTAAACTGACCATGAGTTGCTAGATGGACTATGGGAGGAACACGAGAAGCAACAGTCTGTTTTTGGATCTCAGCGCTTGTAAATTTATCGTTGAGGAGTTCCTGAGATGAAACGCCAAATTTTTCGATTTGTTTGAGTTCCTCTTCTACGTTACCTAATGGTTTAAAACCCTCATGTGCGGGGAAATTCGGGCGGATTTTGCTGAGTCCTGCTGTTAAGGCTCTTAAACCAACCTTTGAAATTGGTTTTGGATTCACTAGCTGCAAACCAGGTGTTAAAGCAATGGCATACTTTTCTAGTAGATACTGCTTGCCATCGTAAAGGACACCCATAGGGATATTCCGCAAGTCTCCATCGAGTACAAAAGCCAAAGTCTTGACTTTACTTTTTGCCAACTCTGCTTCCACTGGTTGAATCATCCAATCATACAATTGTTTGTATGTGGGTAAAAAGTCCTCGACTTTACTGTCAGCACCGATGAGAGAACCCCGCACATCATTGACAGTTTGCTCAAGTTCTCCTGGACGAAGAGGAGCTGTATGAAGGGTTAAAGGTTGATTTGGTAGGCTCAAAATAACCTCTAAGCGGTCTTGCAAAGCAATTGTATAGATAACTGCTGCTGTTTTATCTATTTGATCAATCTCTTGAGGTTTTGCTTCTACACAAGATTCTCGGAAAAAGTTGTTTATTTCAGCTAATTGCAGAGATTCGATCACGGTACGAGCTTGATCTATGTATTCCTGACTTTTCTTATTGTCACCAGCTTGTTTTAATGAATCTGCCTCTTTTAAATCTAACTCAACTAACTGTCGATAAACTGGTTCAACATTGTCCCGAAAAGAAAACTGTACTTCTGGGTTGATTGCTACTAATTCGCTGCGTAACGACTGAAGGGCATGATATGCTGCGGTGTAAGCGGCGATCGCATTTGCAGTCTTTCCTTGATCTCTACGTATTCGCCCCAACTGCCAGGAAAATTGGTAAGCTATGTCTGGTGTTGAAAAGCTGGGAGCTATATTCAGAGCCTGTTTTGTCAATTCTTCTGCTTTGGCTAAATCTCGCGTCGGTCGAGTCAGTTCATACAGTCCGCCACGATTTCCCAAAGCATTAGCTTCGGCTCTTTTGTCTCCCAAACTTCTGGCTTGTTCTGCAGCTTTCGCCAATATTCTATCAACTTCGTCAAAGGTTGGGAGTTTGGAATTAGCCTTGAGTGTGAAGTTTTCTTGTTGAGCTAATTTGAGTACATTCTCAGCAAAATTGATTTGTAGGTACACTCCCGTGCGACTAGCAGACAAGTTGTTCAGTTGAGGATTGAGCCTGTTCCATAATTCTTCTGCTTGTGATAAAATTGGCAGATTTTCTGCTTCTGACAAGTTCTCCGCTTCTGGTGTTTCTGACGATTTTTTTGGTTTCAACTGACTCAACAACAGGTTCAGTTGATTCAATTGTGCTTGTTGTTGTGCAGTTGGTGATGGAGACAGCTTTATAACCTCGCTGTAAGAATCCAGTGCTTTTTGTTCATAACTTATTCGTGTGCTGCGAAGAATTTTATTTACTTCAGCTAAATCACGTGCTGTATTGCCTAAACTCAGATAAACAGCAGCTTGCTCTTGGGGAGAATTCAATTTTTGAGCCTGCTTTAAACTTGTTTCCAAAATCATTTGAGACTGCTCTAATTGACCTACGAATCGCAGCAGTTCCCCTAGACTTCGCAATGCCACGACTCTAGATAAAGAAGGAGATTTATCGGCAACAACTTGCAGCCTTTGCTTTAAAATTTCTGTCTTGGGTTTATTGAATTCCGGTTTATCCAAGTCATTGAGTTCCTGACAATTACTCACTCCAATATCTTGATTTAAAACTTCCAATAAAGTACTACAAGCACGAGGAGACAGACCCAAATCTTGCATTGCTTGAGCCTGATTAATCTTGCTTTGTGCTAATTTCTCCTGTTCACTAGTTTGACTGTATATTTTACTAGCTTGTTGCCAAGCGTTGAGAGCATCGGCTGTTTGACCCAATTCTCTTTGTAAAGATCCCTGAATATCCAAACTTTGAGCCAGGATTTTTAATTCTTCTTTTCCTTTTGATGCTGTTTTCAAAAGTGCTAAGCTGTCTTCAATCGCTTTTTTCGCTTGCTCCCACTCTCCCAGTTGTTGATAAGTCAAAGAGAGATTGCTTAACGCCATTGCCTGGTTTAGTTTATCTCCAATGGTCGCAAAAACTTGTGCTGTTTGTTTCCAAGCCGCCGCCGCTTCAGTAAACTTTCCACTCTGATACAGCTTGACAGCCTTGTTTGCTAGCTGTTCAGCATCGTATGAAGATTGGACAATCGAGGTTGGTGAAGAAACTTTGGCAGCAACAACAGGCGAAACTCCTGAGAGGATAAATAATAGAGCTGCGAGAACAAGAGAACGCCTCTTATATATTCTTTTGAAAAAATTTTGTATTTTCCTGGGTAGAAGTTTTTGTTTCATTATATTTTAGTCCTGATGTCAAAATGTTAAGTAACTCGGTACAAATAAGGGAACTCCCAGATGTTTATATTTATGCTCGCACTACCTTAATAAAATTGGGATGCTCCCTACAAATAAAGTTATAAGCCTTAAACTCGTGCGCAAGAAACAGCTAGGAACATATGAAAGAAACACCATCCTCCTTCTTAAAAGTTAAGCGTTAAGAGTTAAGCGTTAAGAGTTCCCTGTTCCCTGTTCCCTGTTCCCTGTTCCCTGTTCCCTGTTCCCTGTTCTCTGTTCTCTGTTCTCTGTTCCCTGTTCCCTGTTCCCTGTTCCCTGTTCCCTGTGTTTCTTGAAAGATAGAGAGCAAATGGCAGATGCATTTTATGGGTTTTGAGTATTTTACGTTTAATTTGGCTGCTCTACTTGTGAAGAATTTTTATCTCACCGCAGCACAACTACTCGCAGGTGTTTGTTGCTGACGTTGCGGACCTGTTTTGGTGGGATCATAACCTACCAGCAGCACCTCACCTTTTTCGTTAAATATCCAGCCTTGGGCTGGTATTATGCGTTTGACAGTTGGACTCTTAGATGGCTGATCCACAGTTACAGTTATTGAATTTGTTGTCGTGCTAGGCTTGACCAAATCCACACGCACATTGTCACTGCTGAGGATTTTCTTAGGATCAGTTGGAATTCCCCCACGTCCGATGATGGTAAAGCTGCTACCAAAACCTTTGGTAAAAGGATTTTGGGCTATTTGCTGTGCGGGGTCAATAACAGTTTCTGATAATTCAAATAACCCACGGGTGGGGTCAACATCTGGGGTGATAATGTTGATAGTACCACTCAAGTTTGGATTGTTTTGAGAAATAGCTGTGATGTCATTCGTAGGT
>NZ_QMEB01000091.1 GCF_012912135.1 Brasilonema bromeliae SPC951
ATCATCTGCTCGCCGACGGTGATGAGGCCGGCACGGCGGGCTGTACGGCTGCGTCCGCAACGTCCACCCGACGTTGTTCCGGGTCGCCCGCCGTGCCGGCCTCATCACCGTCGGCGAGCAGATGATTGCCCCGGCCGCCGTCGAGTGGGCCGAGGCCGAACGGCAACACGAAGCTTGGCCGGGCTGGGAGGACAAGCCGGACCGCCGCACCTACGACCGGCTACGGCGGTTCGAGGAGGCCACCTGGGCGGCGGCCGACCGGCTGGGGGCGCCGTCGGAGTACGTCCGGCACGGGCTGGTGGGGCAGGGGGTGTCGGCCGACCGGGTGGCCCTGGTGCCGTACCCGGCCGAGGTCGGGCCGTTCGAGTATGTAGACCGGCGGGGCCGGACCGGGCCGCTCACCGTCGGGTTCGTCGGGCAGGTGAACCTCCGCAAGAACGCGCCGACGGTGTTCACCGTGGCCCGCCGCTTTCGGCCGACCGAAGTGCGGTTCGTCATGGTCGGCCGGGTGTATCTGAAGGCCGCCGCCGTGGCCGCCCACAAAGGTGAAGTGGAGCTAACTGGCCCGCTGCCACGGTCCGAGGTGCCGGGCCGGTTGGCCGGGTTCGACCTGTTCCTGTTCCCGAGTACCTGCGAGGGTTCGGCCGGGGCGGTGATCGAGGCGATGGCCACCGGACTGCCGGTCCTCACCACCCCGAACAGCGGCAGCCCGGTGCGGGACGGGGTGGACGGGTTCGTGCTGGCCCCGGGCGACGTGGACGGGTTTGCTCGCCGCATCGCCGAGCTGGCCGCCGACCCGGACTGCCGACACGCCCTCGGGGCGGCGGCCCGGGAGCGGGTGGCCGGGCTGACCCTGGACCGGTACGGCCGCGAGCTGGCGGCGGTGTTCGACGGGGCGCAGGCGTGAGGCTCTGCTGGGTGCTGCCGGACCTCGGCCACTACCACCACGCCCGCATCCAGGCCTACGCCGAGCGGGGCGAGGCCGACGTGACGGTGGTGGTGGTCGGCGGCAAGGGGCTGTTCGCCGAGTTCGCCCACCGCGGCGACCGGCCGCCGGCCTACCGCACCGTCACCCTGTTCCCGGACCGGTTCTTCGCCGACCTGCCGGCCGCCGATTTGGGTCGGGCGGTTGAAAACGCTCTCGCCGCCGAGCGGTGTTCCGTGGTGCTGGCCCAGGGGTGGGCGGCGGCGTACAGCCTGGCCGCCCTGCGTTGGGCGGTCGCCCGCGACGTGCCCCGAGTGGTGACGAGCGAGAGCCAACGGGACGACTTCGCCCGGTCGCCGGTCAAGGAGTGGGTGAAGCGGCGGCTGGTCGGGCTGTGCGGGGCGGCCCTGTGCGGCGGCACCCGGCACGCCGAGTACGCCCGCGACCTGGGGGTGCCGGCCGACCGCATCTTCCTCGGCTACGACGCGGTGGACAACGCCCACTACGCTGCCGGGGCCGACGCCGCCCGGACCAACCCCGGGGCACGGACCCGGCTCGGGCTGCCGCCGGCCTACCTGTTGGCGTCGGCCCGGTTCATCCCGAAAAAGAACCTGCCAGGTCTGCTCGCCGGGTACGCCGCCTACCGCGCCGCCGTCGGCCCGGGGGCGTGGGAGCTGGTGGTGCTGGGCGACGGAGCCGGACGGCCGGAGCTAGAGGCGCGTCGTGGCGAGCTGGGACTGGCCGGCGTCGTCCACCTGCCCGGGTTCCGCGGGTACGACGCCCTGCCGGCGTACTACGGACTGGCCGAGGGGTTCGTCCACGCCAGCCTAGTGGAGCAGTGGGGGCTGGTGATCAACGAGGCGGCGGCGGCCGGGGTGCCGGTGGTGGCGTCCGACCGCTGCGGGGCGACGGCCGACTTGGTGCAGCCCGGGCGGACCGGCTGGGCGTTCGCCCCGACCGACTCGGCCGCGCTGGGCGCGGCCCTGGTCGAGCTGCACCGCCACCCGGACCGCCGGAGCTTGGGACAGGCAGGCCGTCAACTGGTGGCCGAGTGGGGGCCGGAGCGGTTCGCCGCCGGCCTGTCGGCGGCGGTGGCGGCGGCCACCCCGGCCCGCCGGCCGGGGCTGGTGGGGCGGGCGGTGCTGCGGGCGGTGGCCGCCCGCCCGCCCGTCACCGGCGGCGAATAGAACAGTCGAGTCAACCTCTCCGAGAGTGGCAGTCATGAGTCATCTGGCCGGCAAGCGGGTCGTCGTCACCGGGGGGGCCGGGTTCCTGGGGTCGCAGGTGGTGCGGCGGCTGGCCGACTTCGGCCCGGCCCACGTCGCCACCCCCCGCAAGGCCGAGTACGACCTGACCGAACAGGGTCAGGTTCGCAAGCTGCTCGACGACCTCAAGCCGCAGGTGATCGTCCACTTGGCGGCGGTGGTCGGCGGCATCGGGGCCAACCGCGAGAACCCCGGCCGGTACTTCTACGAGAACGCCGTCATGGGCATCCTGCTCATGGAGGAGGCCCGCAAGCGGGGGGTGCAGAAGATGGTGACGGTCGGCACCATCTGCTCGTACCCCAAGTTCACCCCGGTGCCGTTCAAGGAGGACGCCCTCTGGGACGGCTACCCGGAGGAGACCAACGCCCCCTACGGCGTTGCCAAGAAGGCGCTGCTGGTGCAGGCCCAGGCGTACCGCCAGCAGTACGGGTTCGCCGGCGTCACCCTCCTGCCGGTCAACCTGTACGGCCCCGGCGACAACTTCGACCCGGCGTCCAGCCACGTCATCCCGGCGCTCATCAAGAAGGTGGTGGACGCCCGGGAGGCGGGCCGCAAACACATTGACGTGTGGGGCACCGGCACGGCCAGCCGGGAGTTCCTGTTCGTCCGGGACGCGGCCGACGGCATCGCCACCGCCGCCGACCGGTACGACCACCCGGACGCGGTCAACCTGGGTAGCGGCCGGGAGATCACCATCAAGGCGCTGACGGAACTGGTGTGCGAGCTGTGCCGGTTCGACGGCGAGCTGCGGTGGGATCCGACCAAGCCGGACGGCCAGCCCCGCCGCTGCCTGGACACCACTCGCGCCGCCGAGCGGTTCGGCTGGACGGCGTCCACCGACTTCCGCACCGGCCTGATGGAGACCATCGCCTGGTACGAGGCCAACCGGTGACGGACACCCCGTACCCGCCACGGGGCGGGTTGTCGTCGGTCGGTCGCCGGCCGCGTCGGCGGTGGCTGGTCCGCGGGCTGCTAGCGGTAGTGGGGCTGATGGTGGCGAGCGAGGCCGGGCTGCGGTGGGGGCTGGGCCTCGGCCGCCCGGCGCTGCTCCAGGCCGACCCGGAGATCGGCTACCTTTTCCAGCCGGACCAGCGGCTCACGCGGTTCGGCCGGCGAGTGGTGATCAACGGCTACCACCAGCGGACCGGGCCGGTCGAGCCGCGGCCGCCGGCCGGCACCCTGCGGGTGCTGTGCGTCGGCGACTCGGTGACGTTCGGCGGCACCCTCACGGACCAAGCCGAGACCTACCCCGAACTGCTCGCCGCCCGGCTGCGGGAGACCCACCGCGACGGCCCGGTGGAAGTTCTCAACGCCTCGGCCGGGTCGTGGGGGCTGGGCAACGAGGCCGCCTACCTCCGCCGGTTCGGCACCTTCGGCAGCCGCTGGGTGGTCCTCCAGATCGGCACCCACGACCTGACCCAGGAGCCGTCCACCGGGGCCGTCGTCGGCGTGGCCGACACCCACCCGGACCGTAACCCGCCGGCCGCCCTGATCGAACTCTTCACCCGCTACGTTCGCCCGCGGCTGGTCGGCAACGTGGCCGAGCCGGCCCTGCCGCCGCCGCCCGAGCGACCCGCCGACGCCTCCCTGGCCGACAACCTTGCCCGGCTGGCCGACATGGTGCGGCAGACCCGGGAGGCTGGCGGCCAGCCGCTCGTCCTCCACACCCCGAACCGCGACGAAGTGACCGGAGCAGCCCTGCCGAACCCGGCCGACGAGTCGCGGCGAACCACCTTTCTTGACCGCTGCCGGCAACTCGTGGTGCCGGTGGTCAACCTGCGGTCCGAGTGGGCCACCCGCCCGGACGCCGTCTCCTTTTACCGCGACGAGGTCCACCTCAACCCGGCCGGCAACCGGGCGGTGGCCGACCGCCTGGCCCTCGCCCTCCCATGACCGACCGCCCGCACGCCGTCCTCCTGTACCACTACTTCCAGCCGGACGACGTGATCAGCGCCCGGCTGTTCGGCGAGCTGGCCGACGGGCTGGTGGCCCGCGGCTGGGACGTGACCGCCGTGCCGTGCAACCGCGGCTGCCGGGACGAGGTCGTCACCCGACCAGCCCGCGAACGCTGGCACGGCGTCGACATCCGGCGGGTGTGGCGACCGCGGTTCAAGCAGGCCAGCAACCGCGGCCGGCTGCTCAACGCCGGCTGGATGATCGCCGCCTGGGGGCTGACCGCCGCCGCCCTCCCGAGCCGCAAGCGGGAGGTGGTGGTGGTCGGCACCGACCCGGTGCTGGGGGTGCTGGCGGCCCTGCCGTGGGGGCTGTGGCGGCGCCGCACGGCCGTCGCCCACTGGTGTCACGACCTGTACCCGGAAGCCCCCGTCGCCGACGGCATGGTGGGCGAGCGGTCACCGGCGGTGCGGGGGCTGAAAGCGGTGCTGGCCCAGGCGTACCGCCGGTGCAAGCTGCTCGCCGACCTCGGCCCGTGCATGAGAGAGCGGCTGGCCGCCTACGGCTCGCCCGGCCGGGCCGTCACCCTGACGCCGTGGGCGCTGGTCGAGCCGCCGGCCCCGGTCGAACCCGACCCGGCCACCCGCCGCGACCTGTTCGGCGACGCCGCCCTCGGCCTCTTGTACAGCGGCAACTTCGGCCGCGCCCACAGCCACGCCGAGTTCCTCGACCTGGCCCGCCGGCTGCGGGACACGCCCGTCCGCCTGTGCTTCGCCGGCCGCGGCAACCGTATGGACGAGTTGAAGGCCGCGGTGCGGCCGGACGACACCAACGTGAGCTTCGCCGGGTTCGCCCCGGAGGGCGAACTCGAGAGGCGGCTCGGGGCGTGCGACCTGCACCTAGTCAGCCTGCGGCCGGAGTGGGCCGGGACGGTGGTGCCGAGCAAGTTCTTCGGGGCGCTGGCGACTGGCCGGGGGGTGGTGTACGCCGGCCCGCCGGACAGCGCCATCGCCCGCTGGATCGAGGAGCATCAGGTCGGCTGGGTGCTGACCCCGGCCACGGCCGGGGCGGTCGCCGACGATTTGCGGGCGCTGGCCGCCGACCCGGGACGGCTGGCCAGTCTCCGGCGTCGCTGCCACGCCGTCTACCACCACCACTTCTCCCGCCAGGCCCAACTCGCCCGCTGGGACGCCGAACTCCGGCAACTGCTGCCGCCGGGCTGACCTAATCTTGTCACTTCTCCCATTCCATACTGACTTGGCTAATTGCCCCTAACCATACGGCGATTCAGTCGAGCAAGCTTATACTTGCGGTGTCGGCAGACCAACCGCTCGGCTGGAGGCCGGTCGGCTGCTCGCCCAAGTAACGCGCGACCGCATCTAAGTCGAGTCGGGACAGCAGTGCAGCCGTGATCGGCCGCTTCGCGTCCG
This sequence comes from Brasilonema bromeliae SPC951, assembly GCF_012912135.1. GTDB lineage: Bacteria > Cyanobacteriota > Cyanobacteriia > Cyanobacteriales > Nostocaceae > Brasilonema > Brasilonema bromeliae. The sequence goes on from NZ_QMEB01000091.1 coordinate 5,514, forward strand.
AGAACATGAAAGCGCGCAAGTACCCGCGGGCCGGTGTGGAATCGAGTAGGTGGCCGACGCGAGAGGCCGTGTCCTCGGACGGACACGGAAGGAAGTAACAGGTGTCGTCGAACACGACCGGCTGTCCGTGAAAGGGGCCGATGACTTGGAACTGTACCTGCTTATACAGCCCCGAGACGGCCACCTTCCAGTCGATGAACGTGTACGGCCCTACGCCGAACTGCGCGAATCGGTGGCGGCCTCGGTAGATGGAGCTACGTCGCGCGGCCAACCGATCGGCTGCCGATTCGAGGTATGCCCAAGCGGCAGGGGCCGTCCCCCGCAACTGCTCCGGGTCGGCGTCTAGAGAGGTCTGGGTGACTAGCATCCGGCGACGGGTCGCCAACCGTCCACGCGCCAAGTCTGAACTTTTGAGCAACGGATAAACGGCCGACAGTTCGATATGGACCACCTGCCCGGCAGCGTCGGTCAAAGCGCTACCCGACTCGCGCAGCTCGAACACAGCCGCGCAGTCGTGTTTAACACCCGACAGCAGCCCCACGTCCGGCCGGTGTCCAAGTGGTGCCAGCGGTCGTAAGCCGCCGCGTCGGCCACCAACTTGCCGTCACGCCAGCCGAAGGCGCCCTGTGGGCTAGTGGCCAACCTCGCATGTTCGGTGCAACTCATCGCCCCCGTCGCTGGCCCGCACCGTACCACCAGTAGCCCGGCCTCGACGGATGCGCCGAACCACCGCTTGGCGTCAATCAGATACAGGTCGGCCGCCTCGAACCGAACGCCGTCGGCCCAGAACCGGGCGAGCAGCTTGCGGGCAACGGATCGCTTGTACAGAACGGCCAGCCACCCGGACCGTTGAGAGAGCGGTCGGAGCAACTGCAGCATCCACTCTGCGATGTCGAAGTTGCTGCCGCCAGTCTTGGCCGCAAGCCCCGCCTTGCGGTCGAAGTTTGACTTCTGCGGCACGTTGGTGCCGGACCACTTTCCAACGTCGGCAGATGTCACCCAGGGGGGTGCCGACCACCAATACTGGATCAGGGCCAGCCGCAATCACCCGCGACCAGTCTTCGGTGAAGAAGTCGGCACGGCGGACAGACACCCGTCGATCGGCTGCCAGCGGCGCAACGGCTGCATCGACATATGCCGAGTTTATGTCTGCCACGGACACACATGCGGCGTTCGGAAATGCGCCAGCGGCAGCCGCGAGTAAGTTCCCGCTGCCGCAGGTCGGCTCGATCACCATTTTCGGCCCTACTCCGGCTGTGACCAGCAGCCGATAGACCTCGGTCACGAGTCCGTCCGGCGTCTGGTAGTCGCCAAATTCGGCGGAACTGGTCGGCACGGTCAGACAAACCGTCGGAGGCCGGGCACAGTGCCCGCTTGCTCGATGACGCGGGAGTATTGCAGCCGCCATTGGAGCGCGTTCGAGATGGTGAGATAGCCGACAAGTGGTGGCGTCCGTAGCACCTCGTCCGCCAAGTCGGACGCCCCAATCTCGTCGAGCGGCAGCATGCGCTCGGCGAAAAAGGCCGGCAGATCGTCCTTGTTGGCATGATTCGCCGGCAGTTTCAACAAGCCGGTTGTTGTTTGGTAGTCGGCCGTATAGGTGCGCTCCACGAAGACCGCATGAGCGACGGTCAGGCGCGCCGTCTTCGCAACCGGGTCGTCTGCTTTCCGGTAGACGAACACCAACAAGGAGTAGCCGAGGCCGTAGACCTTCTGTCGGGCCGACCGGAACGGGCAGGACGACTGGGGTTGCTTCAGGCTGGTCGTCTTGAAATCGACATCGAGATGCGGGAGGTCGATGCCCTTCGCGGCATTGCCGGGCGGAAAACCGTAGGTGGCCAGCAGTTGCCGGATGAACGTCTGTTCGAGGTGGGTGCCAACCGTCTTGCCGTTGTCCACGCCGTACAGTTCGGGGAAGGCAACTTGGGAGTATGCTGCGGCGAAACCGGTGGCCTCAGCGAGTAGGCCATCCAGAGTCAGCGGCGGGTTCACACACGTTCTCAACGGTCAACATAAATGTATCTCTTCAGTGCAGTCGTGACGAGGCGGAGCTGACCGCGGCATCCAACCAGACCCAGTAATCCTCGTCACCGCCGGTAGAAGCGGTTGGCCAGCAGCCCCTCGCCGGCGAACAGCAGCAGCACGCCGATTAGCAAGTACGGGAACAGGTTCAGCTCGCCCCCCAGCTTGCGGTCCAGCACCTCCCGCAGCGTCACCGCCTTGCCCACCGGCACCACGCTCCCCGGGCCGGTCGCCTCTTCGATCCGCTCGGCCGGCACTTTGGTCAGGTCGAACTCGTCGGCCGGCGGGTTCAGACTGAACCCGTCCTGCCAGTCGCCGGCCCGCAGCCGGTAGCTGCCGGCGGTGAGCGACATCGGCGGCGGCAGCCGCCACTCGGTCTGGCCGTCGGCCACCGGCTGCGTGGCGTCCGGGCCGTTCACCCCCGGCCCCTCCAGCGTCAGCTTGGTGCCCTTCGGCAGCCCGCCCTTCGGCAGCGTCAGCGTCACCGGCTGACCGGTCGGGTAGGTGAAGGTCGCCTCGCCGCTGGCCCCGGCCAGATGCACCGCCAGCCGGTGCGGCCAGACGGTCGGCCAGTCGGTGCCGTCCAGCGTCCAGTTGTCGTTCCACTTGTCGGCCGGGTCGCTGGCCAGGCCGTCGAGGCGGGTGGTGAGCAGCACCACCCGGCCGCCGCCGGGCAACGTCTTCTCCAGCACCGCCGGGGTGCGGTCGGCGTCGTCGTACCGCACCACCACGTTCTCGCCCGGGGCGTCGGCGGCCCAGTACTTGACCGTCTTCCGCGGGTCTTTGATGAACCCCACCCCCGCCCGCTCCCAGTCCTTGAACGGGGCCAGGAGCGGCTGCCGCTCGGCCGCCTCGTCCAGCACCCAGACGGCTCCTAGCCGGCGGTCCCGCTCGCCCGGAGTTGGGGCTGGCTGGCGGGTGCTGTCCACCAGCCGGGTGAGCTTGCCCGGCAGGAACGGGCGGTCGTAGCCGGCCGGGTTGATGCCCTCGCCGCCGAGAACGACCAGCAGTTTGCCGCCGGCGGCGAGGTACGGCTGGAGGCGGTCCCAGAGGCTTTTGCCGTCGGCGAGCGGTTTGCCCGGGTCGGCCAGCCCGAGCAGGGTGACGAACTCGTAGCGGCTGAAGTCTTTCGCCTCGTCCGGCGTCGTCACCACCACGTTGAACTCGCCCTTCGCCTCGTGGGCGAGCGCCCAGAGGTTGGCGGCGGCCGGGTCGTCGCAGACGGTCAGGATGGTGCGGGCGTCGCCCACCTTGAACGTCACGTGGCGGACGTTGTCGGCGGCCAGGGCGTCGTCGCGAACCGTCACTTTGGCTTGGTGCAGTCCCTTCGGTAAGTCGGTGAGGGCGAACCGCACGGCCGTCGGCTGGCCGGCGACGAGCCGCACCGCCTGCGGTTGCGGCGGGCCGTCGTCCAGGCTCAGGGCGGCCTCGGCGTCCACGTCCCCGCCGACGGATTTGAGCGTGGCGGTGAGCGTCACCGGCTGCCCGGCCGGCCCGCTCGCCGGCTTGGCGACGAGGTCGAGGACGGACACGTTGGCCGGGCCGTCGGTGCCCACGTCGAACACCAGATGGCTGACCCCGGGCGGCGGCAGTTGGGCGGCCAGCGACTTCAGGTCGGCTGTGCGGTCAGCGGGCCAGCAGGCCACCGCCCGGTCGGTGAATACGGCCACCAGCTTGGGCAGCGGCTCGGGTTGATCTTCGTCGGCGGTGCGGAGCAGTTGGTAGGCGGCGGTCAGGCCGGTGGTGAGCGGCGGGCCGCCGCCGTGCGGGTCGAGCAAACTCTCCAGCCGGCGGCGGGCGTCGCCGGCGGTCGGCTCCCACTGCACCGCCGGGTCGGCCGGGTCGAGGACGGCCACCTTGCTGCCGGCGGGGAGTTCGTCCAGCAGTTCCAGGGCACGCTTGCGGGCGTCGGCCAGGCGGGTGACGCCGGCGATCTGGTAGCCCATGCTCGGGCTGGTGTCGACGAGCAGCACGCAGGCCACCGGCTGCTCGTCGGCCAGGCCGGCGAGGCCGGAGCCGGAGAGCCGGGGCTGGTAGAGGGCGAGGGCGAACAGGGCGACGAGCAGGCAGCGGAGGGCGAGCAGCAGCAGCTGCTTGAGCCGCAGCTTCCGCTGGCTGACCTTCTTCTTCTGCTGGAGGAACCGGAGGGCGGGGAACGGCAGCCGCTTCGGCTCCTGCTTGAGGATGAGGTGCAGGAGGACCGGCAGGCCGACGAGGGCCACGCCGGCCAGGAGGATGGGGTGCATACCGGCATGTTACGGGGCGGCGTCCGTCGCAGGAGCGGCGGGGGGGCGGCCGAACTCGTCCAGGCCGTAGCGGGCGAAGATTTCGGCCGGCGATACGGACACGATCTGGCCGTCCCGCCATTCGGACACCGACCGCCCCATGCGGGCGTGTTCGAGCAGGGCGTCGCGGGTGGCGAGATAGTGTGCCCGCTCGGTAGCCGGCCGTCGGGCGATGATGGAAGCCAGGCTCGGGCTTAAGGCGGCGTCAGCCATGTTGTCCGCTCCGGTGGAAGGCGGCCCAAAGGGTTTCGTCAACGACCAACTCCTCGGTCGGGTTGCCGAGCGCGAACAGCACCGCCCGGCCGTTCGAGTTGTTGCACACTTCCCAGTAGTCGGCCTGTTGGCGGAACAGGTCGAAGAAGTTGCGGATGCTCTTGGCGTACCGCTGGCGGATCGTCGGCTCCGGGATGTGATGCCCGCCCGACCGCACCCGGTTGGCGACGCGCTCGACGGCCAGCTCCGGACTGCGGAGCCAGTAGTAGTAAAGATACACTTCGTAGCCATTAGCCCGCAAGTCACGCAGCCACGGGGCGTAGGCCCGGCCGGACAGCGTCGTCTCGAACGAGAAGTCCTTGCCGGCGGTGGCCAGCTCGTGCAGGTGGTCAAGCATCAGCCGGCCAGCCTTCGCGGCCTCGGACTCGGGGTTGAACCCGTTGAGTCCTCGCGCGAGGGCGTCGGCGTTCACGAAGCACGGCATCTGCAGCAGGTCTCGCAGCACCCGCTGTGAGGCGGTGGTCTTGCCGGCCCCGTTGATCCCGGCCACAATCGCTACCCGCGGCATGTCGCACCCCCGCGACTAACATACCCCATCGTCCGGCCCGTTTCTCGCTCGGGATGTCCCATGACCCGCCTCCTTGCCTCCGCGCTCGCCCTCACGCTTGCCCCGTCCCTCCGGGCCGACGACTGGCCGCAGTGGATGGGGCCGCAGCGGGACAACGTCTGGCGGGAAACCGGTCTCGTGGATAAGTTCCCGGCCGGCGGGCCGAAGGTGGTGTGGCGAACCCCCGTCGCCAGCGGGTACGCCGGGCCGGCGGTGGTCGGCGGCAAGGTGTTTCTGGCCGACTACGCCAGCCCCAAGCCGCTGCCCGAAGACGGCAACTTCAACCGCAAGCCGACCGACGGCACCGAGTCGTTCCTGGCGTTCGACGCGGCCACCGGCAAGGAGCTGTGGAAGCAGTCGTTCCCGGTCAAGTACGCCATCAGCTACCCGGCCGGGCCGCGCTGCACCCCGCTGGTCGCCGGGTCACTCGTCTACTTCCTCGGGGCCGAGGGGCACTTGCTGGCCTGCGACGTGAACTCGGGCGCGATCAAGTGGCAGGTGGAGCTGAAGGACGCCTACAAGACCACCAGCGACCTGTGGGGGTACGCCGCCCACCCGCTGCTGGACGGCGACCGACTGATTGTGCTGGCCGGCGGCGAGGGCAGCCACGTCGTCGCTTTGAACAAAGACACCGGCAAGGAAATCTGGCGGAGCCAGACCTCGAAGGGCCAGGGGTACGCCCCGCCGCTGCTGACCGACGCCGGCGGGGTGCGGCAGATGATTGTGGCCGGGCCGGCGGCGGTGGTTGGCCTCGACCCGGCCACCGGCAAACGGCTGTGGACCACCCCTTACGCCGCCACCAGCGGGTCGATCATCATGACCCCGGTGCGGGTCGGTGACTACCTGCTGGTGGCCGGCTACGACAACAAGAACCTGCTCCTCAAACTGCTCGCCGACAAGCCGGGGGTCGAGGTGGTGTGGAAGGACAAACTGCGGATGGCCCTGTCGCCGGTGAACGTCCAGCCGATCGCCGACGGCACCACCGTGTACGGGCTGCACCAGAGCGGCGAGCTGATGGCCGTGGCCATTCCGACCGGCGACCGGCTGTGGACCACCACCGCCCCGCTGGCGGCGGCCGAAGCCCCGGCCCCGGCCAACGGCACCGCCTTCGTGGTCCGGGCCGGCGACCACTACATCCTGTTCAACGACCTCGGGGAGCTGATTCTGTGCAGGCTGTCGCCGAAGGGGTATGAGGAGATCGACCGGGCGAAGGTGATCGAGCCGACCGGGGCGGCGTTCGGCCGTAAGGTGGTGTGGAGTATGCCGGCGTTCGCCAACAAGCGGGCGTACATCCGCAACGACAAGGAGCTGATCTGCGTGGAGCTAGGGAAGTGATGGGGGCCAAAGCCCACCCATGATCGTGGGTGGGCTTTGGGGCGTTACCCGAACCGCCGCGTCCGCTGGTGTAGGTACTCCAGCAGCGCCACATCAAAGCCGACGCTGGTGTCCATCGGCACATAGTCCACGTCGGCCGCCCCGCACTCCCGCTTGAGCTGCGCCCGGTACTCGCCCAGGCCGCTCAGGTAGTCGTCGCGGATGCCGCGGGCGTCCACCTCCAACTTCGCCGGCGTCTCCACGTCCTCGAACTCGATCCGCCCCTGGAACGGGAAGTGGACCTCGGCTTCGTCGAGGATGTGGAACAGGATGACCTCGTGGCCGGCGTGCCGCAGCCGGTACAGACTCTTCACCAGCGGGTCGATCTCGGTGAGCAGGTCGCTGAACAGCATCACCAGCCCCCGGCCGCGGATGAGGCCGGCGAGCTGCGTCAGTGCCCCGGCGGCGTCCGTCTCGCCGGCCGGCTTGCTGTTGGCCAGCACGCTCAAGAGCGACCCGATCTGCGACCGCTTGGCCTTCGGCGGCAGCACCGTGCGAATCTTGGTGTCGAAGGTGACGAGGCCGACCGGGTCTTGCTGGTGGACCATCAGGTAGCCCAGCGCTGCGGCCAAACACACGCCGTAGTCGAACTTGGTGAGCGCTTGGCGGTAGGTGTACCCCATCGACCCGGACAGGTCGAGGACGAGGTGGCCGGTCATGTTGGTCTCGGCCTTGAACCGCTTGACGTAGTGCCGGCCGGTCTTGGCGTACACGTTCCAGTCGAGGTCTTTGACGTCGTCGCCGGGGGTGTACACCCGGTGCTCGGCGAACTCGACGCTGGCCCCCTGGAACGGCGACCCGTGCAGCCCGCTGAGGAACCCGCGGACGATGAACTTGGCCCGCAGGTCGAGCCGGCTCACCTGCTGGATCACTTCCGGCCGGAGGTACTGCTCGGCGTGGGTCATGTGGGGATTGTACCGCCGGCCGGCCGCCGCTCGTAGACCCGCCGCAGCTCGGTCACGAAGTGGTGCAGCCGGTACGGCTTCCGCACAAACCCGTCGAACCCGGCCAGCCCGTCGGCGTCGGCCGCCTGCTGCTCGTCGTACCCGCTCGACAGGAGGACCGGCAGCCCCGGGGCCGCCGCCCGGATGTCCCGCAGCGCCTCCCGGCCGTCCATCACAGGCATGAGCAGGTCGAGCAGCACCAGATCGACGCCGCCGGCCCGGACGGCCGCCACCGCCTCCCGGCCGTCGGCCGCCAGCACCACTCGGAACCCGAGCCGCTCCAACATGCCGGCCGCCACCTGCCGCACCACCGGCTCGTCGTCGGCCACCAGTACCGTGCCGGTCGCCCGCCAGCCGGCCGCCGCCGCCGGGGCGGGGGTCGGCAGGTCCGGCCCCGCCACCGCCGGCAGTAGCACCCGCACCCGGGTACCTCGGCCGGGGGCGGTGTCCACGGTGATCGCCCCGCGGTGCCCGCGGACGATGCCCAGCACGGCCGCCAGCCCCAGACCCCGGCCGACGAACTTGGTGCTGAAGAACGGGTCGAACATCTTGCCTGCCGTCTCGGCCGACATGCCGCCGCCGGTGTCGGCCACCTCCAGCCAGACGTACTCGCCGGCCGGCAGCCGGTCGTGGACCCCGGCCGACCGCAGCTCGGCCGGCTCGAACCACCCTGCCCCGGTGCGAACCGTCACCTCCCCGGCGGCCCCGCCCAGCGCCTCCGACCCGTTGATGACCAGATTCATCAGCACCTGTTCGAGCTGGGTGGCGTCGGCCTGACACGCCGGCAGGCCAGCTTGTAGATCGAACCCGAGCCGACACTTCTTCGACACCGACACCTCCAGCAGCGACTTGGCCGCCAGGGTGAGGGCGGTCAGGTCCACGGCGGTGACGACGAACCGCCCCTTGCCGGAGTAGGCGAGCATCTGGCGGGTGAGGTCGGCCGCCCGCTCGGTGTTGCGGGCGGCCTCGGTCAGCAGCCGGCGGGCCGGGGCGTCGGCCGGCAACTCGGCCCGGGCCAAGTCGATGTACCCCATCACCCCGGTCAGGATGTTGTTGAAGTCGTGGGCGATGCCGCCGGCGAGCAGCCCCAGGCTCTCCATCTTCTGGGCCTGGAGCATGTGCCGCTCCAGCTCCCGCCGCTCGTACTCGGCCTGCTCGCGGCGGGCGATCTCCTCCCGCAGTTGGGCGTTGACGGCCGCCAGCCCCGGCAGGGAAAGCGCCCGCGGCAGCGACGGGACGAGGGCCAGCACGGTCGCCCAGGAGGCGACCGCGGTGACGAGCTTGACCACCCCGGACAGGCGGTATCACGGGTGCCAGAAGAGCGTCGCCTCGATGGCGTGGCCGACGCCGCAGCTCAGCACGAAGGCGGCGAACAGCCAGAACACCGGCAGGAACGGCACGTCCCGCCGGCGGAGGACGAAGTACGCCAGCAGGCACGGGATGGCGAAGTAGGCGGCGGCGATACCGCAGTCGGACAGGACGTGGAGCCAGCCGTGGAAGGGGGTCCAGAGGCCGCACGCCCAGCGGGGCACGAACCCGTCGGTGGCGAACAGGCGGGCGGGCAGGTCGAGCATGTGTCACCGACGGTCGGGCCGCCCGGCGGTTTGTCACCCGCGGGACACCCGATGGTGTAGCCCTGCCCGCCACCGGGCGGTGGGCAAACCGTTGCGCATCACACGAAACACTCACGACCGGCGACGGGAGAGGCGACGCATCCACTACTGGCGATCCGATCGGGCCAGCCGGGTCCGCGTGATGTCGCAATGGTCGCCGGCGAAGAAGTGGTCGAGTAGCTGCTCGAACACCGACCCGGGCGGCGAGACGGCCGCGAACAGCGTGGCCGACGACTTCAACTTGAGGGCGTCGGTGCGGCCGAAGATGTCCTCGGCGGAGCGGTCGGCCACCCCGAGGGCGGCCGTGGCGCACTCGATCAGCCGCGGCCCCAGCACCGGGTGGGCGAGGTAGGCGGTCGCCTCCGCCCGGCTGCGGATGGCGTACCGCTGGGACATCGGGCTGACGCCCAGCCCGGCGAACTGCGGGAAGACGAACCACATCCAGTGCGACTGCTTGTCGCCGGCCCGTATTTCCGCGAGGGCGGTGGCGTACACGTCCGCCTGGGCGCGGACGAACCGATCCAGGTCGTGCGGGTCGGCAGTCATGGCGTTGCTCCCGGTTCGAGCGGCTGCCGAGTGGGTGTGGCGTCTGGTGGAACCCGGAGCGTGAGCGACGGGGTGGCCCCCGGGGTGGGGGGCTGTCACTACACCCCGGGGGCCACCCCGTCGCTCACGCTCCGGGTTCCATCAGCAGCTACAGCGGCTCGGGAGCCGCTCTAACAGCCCCAAAGCCCACCCGTTGCAACGGGTGGGCTTTCGCCCGAATCGTCACCCCACGAACACGCCGCCGCGGAACCCGCTCAGGTCGTCGAACCCGCGGGCCGCCGGCGGCTGGCCCGGCCGCAGTTGGCTGCCCAGGTAAACCGTCACCCGGCTGCCGTCGCCGCTGCCGCTGGCCGCCACGAGGTCGCTCTTGGCCCCGGTCGTGCCGGTCTGCCCGCTCAGGTCCCGCACCGTCACCTTCACCCCGCCGCGGTCGGTTTGTGGGCCGGCGAAGAAGTCGCTGACAGCCGTCTGACGGTTGTTCAGCAGGTCGGCCCCGCTCAGCACCCGCACCCGCGGACCGCCGCCCGGGCCGCCGCCCAGCACCACCTCGGCCTTGCCGTCTCCGTCCACGTCGCCGGCGGCCACATACGCCCCGTTCCGCAGAGCCTGCTCGAAGGCGAAGAAGTCGCCCACCAGCCGCCGCGGGGTGTTCCGCACGCCGATCACCGTCGTGCCGTCGTACACCGCCACCCGCGGCCCGCCGCCGACGCCGGCCGCCACGATCAGGTCCGGCGTGCCGTCCCCGTTCACGTCGCCCACCGCCACCCGGGCGCCGCCGCGGAAGTTCGTGTCCTCGATGCCGAAGAAGTCTTGCAGGGTGGCCCCGGTCTTGCCGCTGGTGATCTTCACCCGCGGGCCGCCGCCCACGTCGGCGCTGAACACGTAGTCCTCGTACCCGTCCCGGTCGATGTCGGCCGAGGCCACGAACAGGCCGCCGGTGAAGCCCACCTCGAACGGCTGGAAGGTGGCCACCTCGGTGCCGTCGTCGGCGCTGAACACCCGGGCGTCCGGGAACCGGCCGGGGCCGGGCACCACCACGACGCGGTTGCCGCGGGGGTCGCGGGCGACGGCCGCCCGGGTGCCGCCGAGGAAGCCCGGGTCGAACGGGGTGAACTGCGTCCGCACGCTGCCGTCCGGGTTGTACACCGTCACCCGGCTGGCGATGCCGTCGCCCAAGCCGACGGCGGTGAGCGACGGCAGCCCGACGACCGGCGGCGGGTTGTCCAGGTCCACCGGGATGCCGGTCACGGTGAAGCCGAACCCGGCCGTCAGCGACCCGACCGAGGCGCTCGCCGTGTACTGCCCGGCTACCGCCCCGGCGACGACCGTCACGGTGCTGCGGCCGTCCGCCCCGGTGAGGGTGGAGGTGAAGGTGCCGCCGCCGCCGGCGACGGTCACGGCCACGCCCGGCACCGGGTTCTGGTACTGGTCCAGCACCTGCACCCGCACCGGGGAGAGAGTCGCCCCGGCCCGGGCCGTCTGGGCGTCGCCGGCGATCACGGCCACGCTGGTCGGCAGCCCGGCGGTGGCCGTCAGGGTGAAGGTGGCCGACGCCCCGGTGTCGGCCAGGGCGGTCGCCGTGAACGTGCCGGCCTGCTCGCTCGGGGCCACCCGCACCTCGGCCACCCCGTCGTCCCCGGTCGGCACCCGGGCCGACTCGAACCGGATGCCCACCCCGGTGAAGCTGATGACCGTGCCGGCCGGCACCGGGTTGCCGCCGGCGTCCGTCACCCGCACCCGCAGCAGGCTCGGGAACTGGTTCGACTCGCCCACCGCCACCCGGCTGTCGCTCACCGGGGCCGACTGGTTGTTCCCGTCCAGGATGGCGAGGCCGGCCGGCAGCCCCGGCACGTTGGTCAGTTGCACGTCGGCCACCAGCTCACCGGCCGACGCCCGCACGGTGTACGGGGCCGCCTCCACCTGGGCGTTGGCGACGGCCGCGTTGCCCGTCGCCGCCGAGAAGGTGGCCCGCCCGTCGGCGTCGCTCACCGCCGTCACCCCGTCATTCGCCAGCCCGGCCAGCCGACCCGTATCGAGGTCGTTCAGCGTGACCGTCACCCCCGGCCGCGGGTTCAGGTACTGGTCGCTCACCAGGAACACGAGCGGCTTGGCCGGGGCCGACAGGATGCGGACCAACTGGCCGTTGCCCGACTGCTCGTTGCCGTCCGCGTCCGGCAGGGCCGGCGACACCCGGCTGGCCACGTCCGGCAGGTTCTGCAGCGTCACCGTGTCGTTGGCCGCCACCTGCAGCAGCCCGTTCGTGTTGGTGGCCGTGGCCGACACCAGCACCGTCACCAGCCCGGCCTTCGTCCCGGCCTTCAGGGTGATGGTGGCCACCCCGCTCGCGTCGCTCGTGACGGTCGCCAGTTGGCTCACCACGGCCGGGTCGCCGCCGGCGGTGAACGACCCGCTGGCCGACACCGCCGGCACGGCGAACGGGTTGTCGCTCCCCTTGCCGCCGGCCGGCAGCACCACCGTAAAGGTGACGGTCGCCCCGGCCAGCGGGGTGCCGGACGAGTCCCGGACGGTCACGCTCAGCGGGGCGTAGTCGGTGCCCACCACCGCCTGGAACTGGGCCGGCACCGACCCGTCCGCGGGCAGGGTCGGGCGGATCACGTCGCTCGACCCCAGCCCCGGCCGGACGTACAGCCGGAACCCGAGCTGCTGGCCGCCGAAGCTGGCCGTCTGGGTGAACGTGCCGACCACCGGCCGGGCCGCCAGGTACACGAACCCGGAGCCGCTGCCGGCCGTCGCCGGGGCGTCCGGGTTGATCACCAGCTTGCTGCCGAGCGGGAAGGTGGCCCCCACCCCGGACCCGACCGGGTTGAACTGGAGTTCCACCTTCTGCGTCGTCACCGGCAGCCCGTACTCGTCCTGGGCGGACACCGTGATGGGCTGCGGGAACAGGCTGTTCGGGGCCGTCACCTGCTGGGGCGGGCCGAACTGCCCGGGCAGGGCCGGCACCACCAGGAAGGTGCCGGGGTTCTGCACCTCGACGGCCCCGGCGTCCAGGGTGAACCCGGCCCGGCGGGCGAACCCGCTGCCCCGCTCGTCCAGGTTGGTCGCCACCCCCGGCAGGGACTGCAGCTCGGTGTACCCGCCGGTGTTGGTGATGTCGATCAGCACGCTGCCCGCCTGCGGCACCCGGGTGAGCAGCCCGCCGCCGTGGTCGGCCAGCGCCCCCAGCCCGGGCACCAGCGGCGTCGTCGAGGTGCCGTTGGCGGCGACCGTCACGGCCGCGCTGGTGTTGAACAGGGTGGCCCCGGTGTCCAGCACCCCGACCACGTTGCCCGGCTGCGGCCGGGCCGTGTACCCGGTCAGCCGGAGCGTGTTGCGGGCGGCCGCGGTGGTGTTGAAGAACCACCCGCGGAGGTCGGCGAACTCGGCCTTGCCGGCCGTGGTGTTCTCGGCCACCACCGTGTTGCCCAGTTCCACCCGGGTGAACTTGCTCCCCGGCCGCACGTCCAGCGAGGTGTTGCCGGACAGCTCGAAGATGTTGGCGGTGGACTGCTGCCAGTGGATGCCGCCGGCCCCGCTCGACAGGGCCACGTTCCGCGTCACCGTCGAGTTGAAAATCCGCACGTCCAGCCAGCCGCCGTCCACCCCGATGCCGCCGCCGGTGTTGGCCGTGTTTCCGTCGAACGTGCTGTTGATGATGCTGCCGACCGTGTCGCCGGCGTCCGACAGGTTGTTTCCGCCAGCCGCCTTGTCCAGGTCGGCCGAGGAGAACAACCCGCCACCCCGGCCGCCGGCCGTGTTGCCGCTGAACGTGCTGCCGCTGACGAAGAAGTCGTCGTCCCGGGCGAGCAGCCCGCCGCCGTCCCCGGACGCCGCCTTGTTGTTGGTGAACTGGGACTGGCTGAAGGCGTAGGTGACGCTGTTGGCCACCCCGAACGACCCGCTGCCACCGCTCGACAGGGCCACCGCCCCGCCCCCCTGCGTGGCCGTGTTGGTGTCGAAATAGCTGTTGGTGAACTGACTCTGCCAGGTGACGGTCAGGGTGTCGGCGAAGGCCACCGCCCCGCCGTACTCGGAGGCCGTGCTGTTCAGGATCCGCACGTTGTCGAACGACACCGGGGCGTTCTGCACCCGCACCGCCCCGCCGGTGTCGGACGCCCCGCCGTCCAACGTCAGGTTGTTGACCACCACCCGGCCGTACCCGTCGGTGGTGCCGCGGATGTCGAGGAACCGGAAGGCCGGGGTGCCGGCCACCCCGGACCGGCGGAGGGTGGCCCCGTTGCCGTCCAGGGTGATGAGCGGGGTCGTCACCTTCACCGCGGTGGCCGGCACCAGCGGCCCGAGGGCGCTGCCGCCCACGGCGGCGTCGTTGAACACGTAGGTGCCGCCGGCGAACAGCCGGATGGTGTCGGCCGCGTCGTCCGCGCTGGCGGCGGCCACATAGGACCGCAGCTCGGCGTTGGCGGCGGCGGGGGAGACGGCCGGATCGACCGTGCAGATGTACACCGCCGGCACGTCGCGGGTTTCCAGCCCGAGCAGGTCGAGGCGGCGGGCGGTCAGGCGGCGGTGCGACGACATAAAGTGTGCCCTGGCCGGCCGGGGTGTCCGGCGGGGGAGTGTGCGGTGCATCCCGATTGTGCGCCCGCTGACCCGTGCCAGCAAGGGGGCCGGCGGCACCAGTCCGGGGAAGCGGCGGCGGGCGTAGCGGTTCCGCCGGCGGCGCCGGCTGACCGGCCCACCAGTCCTGACGATTCACCCCCCGCCGGGGTTTTGCCGGCCGGTTGACCCGCCCCCGCCGGCCGTTAGGATGGGGGTTGAAGTGTCACCCGCCCGAGGCTCACCGTGACCCCCGAAGCGCTCAACACCTTCGTCAAAGCTGTGCCGTTCCGCCCGTTCCGCATCACGCTGGTTAACGGGACGACGTATGACATCCGACACCCCGAAATGCTTCTGCTCACCCGCCGGGACGCCTTCCTGTCCGTCCGGGACAACCCGGACGGCGAGTTCGCCGACCGGGTGATTGCCATCGGGCTGTCGGTCGTCGCAAGCGCCACCCAACTCGACACCCCCGCCCCGGCCCAGCCCCAGGACTCCGCCGCGTGACCCGCTCGCTCCCGCTCGCCGCCGACGCCCCCGCCAAGCCGGCCGGGTCGTTCTCGTTCGTCAGCCTCGGCTGCCCGAAAAACACCGTCGACTCCGAGCGGATGCTCGGCAAGCTGGCCCAGGACGGGTACGCCCTCCAGCCGGACGCCGACGGGGCCGACGTGGTGGTCGTCAACACCTGCGGGTTCATCGAGCCGGCCCGCCAGGAGTCGATGGCCGTCATCCGCGAGATGCTCGAACTCAAGAAACAGGGTCGCATCGGCGGGGTGATCGTCGCCGGCTGCCTGGCCGAGCGGAACCGCGAAGGGCTGATCGCCGAGTTGCCGGGCGTGGATCAGGTGCTGGGGGTGTTCGGCCGGGAGGAGATCGCCGCCGCCGTCGCCGGCGTCGCCGCCAAGCGGAAGACGCTCACCGGCCTCGACCTATTCCCGCCGGCTCCGGCCCGGGCACTGCCGGACACCGACCGCCTCCGCATCACCCCGCGGCACTTCGCCTACCTGAAAATCAGCGAGGGCTGCGACCGCCTGTGTACCTACTGCGCCATCCCGCAGATGCGGGGCAAGCACGCCACCAAGCCGCTCGAACAGGTGCTGACGGAGGCCCGGGAGCTGGCCGCCGACGGCGTCCGCGAGCTGAACCTGGTCGCCCAGGACAGCACCTACTGGGGCATGGACCTGTACGGCAAACCCCGCCTCGCCGACCTGCTCCGCGAGCTGGACCGCATCGACGGCCTCGAGTGGGTGCGGCTGCTGTACGCCTACCCGGAACACGTCACCGACGAGTTGCTGGCGGTGATGGGAAGCTCGAAGAAGCTGGTGCCGTACATCGACATCCCGCTCCAGCACATCAGCGACCGGGTGTTGCGGCGGATGGTCCGGCGGGTGGACCGGGCGGCCACCGAAACCATCCTGCACCGGCTCCGGGCGGCGGTGCCGGGGATCGCCGTGCGGACCACCTTCATCGTCGGCTTCCCGGGCGAGACGGACGCCGACTTCGACGAGTTGCTCAGCTTCGTGCGGGACTTCCAGTTCGAGCGGGCCGGCGTCTTCCCGTACTCGTTCGAGCCGACCACGTCTTCCGCGAAGCTCGACGGGCACCTGCCCGAAGAGGTGAAGCTGGCCCGCCGGGACGCGCTGATGGAGGCCCAGCAGGCGGTGGCCTTCGCCCACGCCGCGGGGCAGGTCGGCAAGGAGCTGGCGGTGCTGATCGACGGCCCGGACGCGGACAGCCCGACGCAGTTCGCCGGGCGGACGACGGCCGACGCCCCGGACATCGACTGTGCCATCCGGGTGAAGGGCAAGGGGCTGCGGGCCGGCGACTTGGTGACGGCGAAGGTGACGGCGGCCGACGGGTACGACCTGCTCGGCCGGGCGGTGGGCAAGCCCCGCTAACGACGCGGCTAACCGCGTCCGCTCACTTTCTTCTTGCGTCCGGCCGGACGCCTGTCTA
>NZ_QMEB01000092.1 GCF_012912135.1 Brasilonema bromeliae SPC951
CGTCGTCGGATCCTGTGCTAGATCCTGGCTAAATTTTGGAAATTTTGTTGCCATAGGTTTTGATAAGTCCTCTGACCTTCAGCCATCAGGTTCTTAGAGTTTTGAGTTGTGAGTTCTGAGTCCTGAGTTTTTATTCTGAACCCAAAACTCAAAACTCATCACTTGTAAGACCTGATTTTTAGCCCAGTGAAATGATTCGTGCGTGGAAGAATGCCCAGGTAGTAGCAATTCCTCCTAAGAGGTAGTGAGCCACACCAACAGCCCGACCTTGAATAATGCTAAGAGCGCGGGGCTGAATTGATGGTGCTACTTTCAGTTTATTATGTGCCCAAACAATCGACTCAATCAGTTCTTGCCAGTAGCCACGGCCACTGAACAGGAACATTAAGCTGAATGCCCAGACAAAGTGTGCGCCCAAGAACAGCAGACCATAAGCTGACAGCGCACTGCCGTAGGAGTTAATCACTTGTACAGCTTGTGCCCACAAGAAGTCACGCAACCAGCCGTTGATTGTGAGAGCGCTTTGGGCAAAGTTACCACCAGTGATATGAGACACAGTACCATCTGCGTCCACAGTTCCCCAGACATCAGATTGCATCTTCCAGCTGAAGTGGAAAATTGCAATAGAAATGGTGTTGTACATCCAGAACAAACCAAGGAATACGTGGTCCCATCCAGATACCTGACAGGTACCGCCACGACCAGGACCATCGCAGGGGAACCGGAAGCCCAAGTTCATCTTGTCTGGAATCAGACGAGAGCTACGGGCAAACAGGAATCCTTTCAACAGAATTAGTACTGTGACATGGATTTGGAAGGCGTGAATATGGTGGATCAAGAAGTCCGCCGTACCTAGTGCAATGGGCATCATTGCCACTTTGCCGCCTACAGCCAGAATACCGCCGCCAAAGGCGTAGCTAACAGGTTCTAGTGCATTGGGTGCTGTTGCACCAGGAGCTACCGTGTGCAGGTTTTGCACCCACTGAGCAAATACTGGCTGCAACTGAATTGCCGTATCCGAGAACATATCTTGGGGACGTCCCAAGGCACGCATTGTGTCGTTGTGTACGTACAGTCCAAAGCTATGGAAGCCCAGGAACATACATACCCAGTTCAGGTGAGAGATAATTGCATCTCTGTGACGAAGAACCCGCTCCAGCACGTTGTTCCGGTTTACCACTGGATCGTAATCCCGCACCATGAAGATTGTTGCGTGAGCCGCTCCACCAACAATCAGGAAGCCACCAATCCACATATGGTGAGTGAAGATGCAGAGTTGGGTAGCGTAATCTGTCGCCAAGTACGGATACGGAGGCATCGCGTACATATGGTGGGCGATGATGATAGTCAACGAACCCAAGAAAGCAAGGTTAGTTCCTAATTGAGCGTGCCAGGAAGTGGTCAAGTTTTCGTAGAGACCTTTGTGACCTTCACCTGTGAAAGGTCCTTTGTGGTTTTCTAGAATCTCTCTAATGCTGTGACCAATACCCCAGTTGGTACGGTACTGGTGACCAGCGATGATAAACAATACCGCGATCGCCAAGTGGTGATGGGCATTGTCTGTCAGCCACAACCCACCTGTGACTGGGTTAAGACCTCCCTTGAAGGTGAGGAAGTCTGAATAAACACCCCAGTTCAAAGTGAAGAAAGGCGCTAGACCGTTGGCAAAGCTGGGAAACAGCTCGATCAACAAGTCTTTGTTCAAAATGAACTCGTGGGGCAACGGTACATCTTTAATTGCCACTCCAGCATCCAGCAGCTTATTCGTTGGTGCAGATACGTGGATGATGTGTCCTGCCCAGCCCAATGAACCACAACCGAGCAATACTGCTAAATGGTGATTCAGCATGGACTCCACATTTTGGAACCATTCCAATTTGGGAGCGCGCTTATGGTAGTGGAACCAGCCGGCAAACAAGAACAAGCCTGCTAATACCAAACCGCCAATCGCAGTGACGTAAAGCTGGAATGAGTTCGTGATACCCCAACCACGCCATATTTGGAATAAGCCGGACGTGATTTGAATACCGTGAAAACCGCCACCGACATCTCCATTCAAAATGTCTTGACCAACGATTGGCCAAACAACTTGAGCGCTTGGCTTGATGTTGAGGGGGTCGCTCAGCCAAGCTTCATAGTTTGAAAAGCGAGCGCCGTGGAATATCATCCCGCTCAGCCAAATGGTCACTACGGCTAAGTGACCGAAGTGTGCTGCGAATATCTTGCGGGATATGTCTTCTAAATCGCTTGTATGTGTATCAAAGTCGTGGGCGAGCGCGTGTAGGTTCCAAATCCATGTTGTCGTTTTTGGACCTTTGGCTAGAACTCTGTCGAAATGTCCTGGTTTTGCCCATCGTTCAAATGAAGTGGGTACCGGATCGTTATCGACTATTACTCTTGCCTTTTTCTCCTCTCGCTCTGGAGGACTAATTGTCATTCGACCTCCTCTCTTTATCGGGATTGAGGAATCATTGAACACCACCTAGTATCTTTAGGGTTTGAGTTCACCTTAGTCGCCTCTTCCAGAAACAGATGACTGGAGCTGCGACGAAGACCTTTTTGTGGTGATTGGTTTCTGTTGAATTATAAAGGCTTATCTCGTACATAGTTAGAGATCTTTTAACAATAATTCAAAATCCTCGAATCTATTGCCTAATCTACTTTTTACAGGAAAACTACTTGGCAAAAAGTCAATAGTCTCTTCATTTATTTTACAAATGGTAATAATTTTTTCCAGAAATGCTCATACCACAAAAATTTATTTTTTCAGTATTTGCTAAGTTTACTTAATATCATTTCACATAATCAACGAAGACAACGCTTACTATAAAAAATTAAAATTTCATTAAAAAGATTTAAAACTTAATATGGAAAAAATCACATTACTGATTTCTGGACACAATGTCTACGAATAAATCTCCTTTTGGGCTATAGTGTCCAGTGGACAGTTTGAGCCAAAATTATTTAGTCAGTTGTAGTAGGAGTATCACTGGGTGAAAAGCATGAACTTGTGGCAAAAGACCGCAACTGCTATACTCAGATTGGTGATGGCATCGGTGCTGGTATTAAGTTTGACCAGTTGTGGAGAGAAAGCCGTTAGCCAAGAACCGTCTGGCAGCTTGCAACCAAAAGCTCAACTTTCAAAGCAAATCTCAGAAGTTTCCCCTCCAGCAACAATCCAAGAACTGCGCTCAGCCTTGGAAGTTTATCAGCCACAAGTAACAATAGTGACTCCTAAACAGGATGAAATCCTTGAAGACGACACAGTCACTGTTCGCTTTCAAGTTAAAGACTTACCGATATATAAAGACCCAAAACTAGAGCTTGGTCCTCATTTACAGGTCATTCTCGATAATCAACCATTAATAGCCGTATATAATCTGAATAATCCCCTGGTTTTGCCAGATTTGTCACCAGGTACCCATACCCTACGCGTCTTTGCCTCTCGTCCTTGGGACGAAAGCTTTAAAAATGAAGGTGCTTACGCTCAGACAACATTTCACGTCGTCACCAAAACTGACGACAACAACCCCGATCCAGCTAAGCCACTGTTAACATACAGTCATCCCAAAGGCAGCTATGGTGCAGAACCAATTCTACTCGACTTTTACCTTACTAACGCTCCATTGCATTTAGTTGCCACAGAAAACCCTGATGACGACATAGCAGATTGGCGCATTCGCTGCACAATTAATGATGAAAGTTTTGTTTTAGATCGCTGGCAAGCCGTTTACCTCAAAGGCTTTAAGCCAGGTAAAAATTGGGTAAAACTTGAGTTTCTCGATGAACAGGGAAACCCTGTAAAAAATGTCTTCAACACCACAGTGAGACTTATTACTTATGAACCCAATGGGAAAGACACTTTATCTAAGATTGTCAGAGGAGAACTGTCAGTAGATCAAGTTCGCAGCATTGTAGATCCGAATTATACTGCCAAAATTCCAACTGCTGAACCCGCACCCACCCCAACTTCAACGCCTAGTGTTGAAGAAACACCCCAAACACAACCCAAGCAAGAAACGCAACCCGTCCCTGAACCTACACCTACCCCAACCTTAACGCCCAGCGTTGAAAAAACACCCCAAACACAACTAAAGGAAGAAAAACAGCCTGTTCCTGAATCTGGATCAGTACCTCAAACACAGCCAGAAAAACCTAAATCAGGAGACTTTTTTAATCGGTTCGAGCGTCGGACAGATAAAATACCTACTCCAGAAGCAACAGTTGAACCAACTCCTGGCTTGTCTCCCACTTTCCCAGAGGTTATTGAGACACCCCAACCAGAACCTGAGTTAACGCCCGTACCAGAAAAAGTTACTCAAGACCCAGAAAAAAAATCGAGATTCAGTCGGTATTTCAATCGTCAGCCAGACAAAAAACCAACTCCAGAAGCACCAGTTGAAACAACACCTGGCTTACCTCCAACCTTACCGGAGATTATTGAGTCCCCTGCACCAGAATCAATGGTGCCGCAACCAGAAATCACAGCAGAACCTAAATCAGAGGTAACGCCGACACCCGAAAAGCAAACCGAGGAAATCCAAAAGGCACATTCAAACAGTGAACAGTGAACAGGGAAGAAAACGATAACTGATAACTGGTAACTGATAACTGATAAAAGTTTTGGGCTGCTAGCCAAATATACTCAACTGCAACCCTTGAGATAAAGCTTCAACAAAGGCGATCGCCCCTACAGAATTACCTGTACTATCCAAGGCAGGACTGTAGCAAGCAACAGCCCCTTCACCTGGTACTACCGCCAAGAGTGCGCCACTGATACCCGATTTCATTGGCAAACCAATCTGTAAAGCATACTGCGAAGAAGCTTTATACAACCCACAAGTTAACATCAGCGAGTTGACAATACGGCGATGCTGCGGTTTGATGAATTCACACTCACACGCCAAAAGCAAACCCAAACGGGCTAAATCTTCCACTTGACCAGATAGACAGCATATTTGTTCATAAGTGTCAAGAGCTATGTCTGGATTCTTTACAGACCCAGCTTTTGCAAGATATTGCGTAATGGCTTGATTAGCTTGGGAGTTACTTGAGCGGACAGAAGCGAGCATAACTTCATCCAACTTGAGGTGACAACCAGCAAGTTGGTTTAGCCAATTAGACAGCTGCTGAGTGCGAGCGATCGCATCTTTTCCTGGTAACTTATCGGCAACGGTAATTGCCCCACTATTAATCATAGGATTGCGCGGTCGTCCATGATCAGCGACCAGTTGCTCTAAAGAATTGAAGGGAGCATCCGATGGCTCGAACCCAAGCCACTGAAAAACTCTTTCTGCTCCTACAAGTTCAAGTAGATACAAAAGCGAAAACGGCTTAATCGCGCTCATGAGGGGGAAAATATAATCCGTATCGCCTTGGCTAAAAGTTCCCCCAGTTCCACAGCAGATGTAAACTGCAAATAAATCGGGATTAGCCAAAGCTAATTGGGAAATACGCTTAGCAACTTGTCCTTGATGTGTTAATAGTTTGGCTTGTTGCACCCAAGCTGATAACTGAGTAGTTGTTAGTGTTTTTAATCCAATCATTACTGCTACTGTCTTATGCAATTTATAAATACTGTAAAACAGTCAATTTTGAATTTTGCGGAAAGTTGCCAGGAGGGTTTCCCTCCGTAGCAAACTTTCCAAGACGAATTTTGAATTTTGAATTTTGAATTAAGCGAAGGGGGTGAGGGTGTAAGGGAAAAAGGTGTTTCTTTCATTCGTAGCGAGTGGTGCGTCTAGCAGCGTTGCTAGTGGTTTCTGGCGCTAGTTAAAGGCTTAGAATGCCCACATCATACTGCGATTGTTGGTAGTTAAGGTGCTGCTGAAAGCCCACGAATAGAATTTGGGGGGAATGGTTACTTTAGACATAGCTTTTTTGTTGTTGCTAACGCTATTAGTGAGATGCCAAGAGGGAAAGAGACTTTAGACTCAAATCCCAGTAAATTTTCTAAGATTTTTGTCTTTACTGACTCGCTCTCTAGTTCGCCTACTGGGTAAGGTTTGCGTAACCAGCGACTATAAAATAAGGCAACGGGAATAAGACTTGCTCCGAAATAACGGCATTTACTGACATTGAAGTAAACAGATAATTTCTTGATTAATTCTTTGCGATGATAGCGGCGATAATGAGCAAGCATTTCATCGTGATAACCAAAGAGCCATTGTAAAGCCGGTACAGAAATACCTATTAATCCATCTGGTTTGAGTATATCTGAAAACTTTTTTATCACTGCCTGGTCATCTTCAATATGTTCTAATACATCATTAGAAATGATAATATCGTATTTTTCTGGTGCTGTGTAGTCTTCAATAGTCGTGTGATAAAGGTTGAGATTTTTTATATTATTCTCTAGTTTTAACTTTTGTGAAAGCCTGATAGCTTCTGTGTCTACATCCAAAGCGTCTACTTGCCAAGTTGAGTTTTGCGATAGCAAGATGTTCATTTCTCCAGAACCACATCCCGCATTTAAAACTCGCATTTTTGGTGCTTGAGGTAACCAGTTCCTTAAAATTTTGTACTTGGTTAAAGAATAGCGATCGCTAGAACGAGATAAATAATCAGCAAGCTTGTAATTTCTATCTTCTGATGGTTTCATAAAACTCCGAAAAGTAAACAAATTCCCCTTGAGTTTGCAGCCATATTAAATATTTTTCCAAACGCTCAACCATTTCTTTACCGGAGTATTTAGTGATATAATTAGGTAGATGAAACTGGGTAATATCAGTAAATTCCCACGGATGAAAATAAAGGCTTATGTAATGGTCATTTTTCAGAGTCAGTCGAGAAGCTAATTTGATTAATGATAAGGGAAAATTTTTAAAACTCAACCAGAACAAGGGAAATCTGAGCAGCGGTGTCACTGAAACTGGAATATTAACTAAGTTGTTTGAGTAATAGGCTGTTCTAGGTTTGAAAAAGTTATTGTATCTTCCTGGGATGTAAGTAGGATTCATTGACGAGTTATATTTGTATCCTGCTTTTGCTATTTCTGTATCATCTACTTTTTTCAGTCTAGGCATCCTGAAACCAAGAACTTTCTGGCTGGTTATTTCTTCCAAGGTTTGCCGTGACTTTTTTAAATCTTCTAATCTAAAATTGCAATGGTCGAAACCATGAGAAGCAATTTCATGTTTTTGGGAAATTTCTTGGATGAGCGCTTTGTAATAGATAGCAAATCTGGCTGTGACAAAAAAAGTGGCTTTTATGTTCAATATTGTCAAAATTTGAATAATTTCTGTTAATCCTTTGTAAGAAACTTCAAATTTGACTCTTTCTTCAACTTTTTCACCGTATTCTTCTGGAAGATCAAATTCTTCTAAATCGAAGCTTAATAAAATCAGACTATTCATACTTTTTTAGGATCAAATCATAGTAGACTATTTGCAATAAATTAAATAGCATTTCTATTGAATGCTTGAATAAATTTACTTTTGATTTTTTCTGTAAATGTTTCTTAGATACGACAACTGGAATTTCGCCAATAGTATATCTTTTCTTTTTGGCTAAATATAGCAACTCTACATCAAAGGCAAATCCAGGGATGATTTGAGTTTTAAATAAATCTTTAGCTGCATATTTTTCAAATCCTTTGATTCCGGCTTGCATATCGGTAAATTTCAAATTTAAAAGACTTCTCGATATGAAATTAAATATTCGACCAGCCAGTCTTCTCAGAAATTTGAACCCGTTGTTTTTTTCTGCCGTGAGATTTCTACAGCCAATGACAATATCAAAATATGCTAGTTTTGCTACCATCAAATCAAGGTGGTCTAAAGAGTAAGCTAAATCTCCATCTAAAAAGCAAATATAATCGCCATCTGCATATAAAACTCCGGTTTTGACTGCATATCCTTTGCCACGATGAGCTTCATAAGAAAGTAATGAAATCTGCTTATTGTTCAATAGTTTGATTTGACTTTCTAAGATTTCTCTAGTTCCATCAGTTGAGCCATCGTCAACAAATATAAAATCGTACCAAGGTTTATTGACAGCGAATTTGAGAACGGAATAAAAGGTAGAAACGATACATTGTGCCTCGTTATAAACGGGCACAATTATGGAAATTGTGTTCATTATTCTCAAGCACTCCTCACATATTAAATACATCCAACTCAGCTGTCGGGCATTTAAATTACACTTTTTGTGCGTTGGATTCCTGACGCTAGGGCATTCTAGTGGGAAAAAAATCAACAGCTGACTAACGCATGGCCATATCTATGTATGGTTATGCGACTAGAGGATATATTTATTCCTACTCAGCATACCAAGGTTATTTCGATTAGTTAATAGGTTAAAAAATCAGATTTTGGAAAAAGTGTCGTGACGACTACAAAATACTCGTTTTTTGGATGTGCGACTCATAAAGAACTCAGAAATCAGGATTCATTCTGGCTTAAAGAATTCTTATTCGACTTACAACCAAGGAAAAGAATATCACTGTAAGGACGGCGTGAAGGCATAGGCACGACAGTTGGATCTAACCCAGCATTACGAATAGCTTGGATCGATTCTTCGCAGTCCATAAAAAATATACCAGCACCTTTGGTAGGACCAAGCTTAGTCATGAGCCATTCTTGGGCGTAGGTTATAGTATATTTCCACTGGGGGCGATGGCTTTGGGTTTTCCAAATCAGTACACCGTTTGGTTCCAAAGCACAAGCAATACTTGTCAGAATCGCACGTTGGATGTCAGGGGGAATCAGGTACATAACATCGGCAATAGTGACAGCGTGGAAGGAAGTACCTGGCAAAACAGCGGCGTCACCAACTTGAAATTGGATGTTACCTCTGTCGCCAACAGTACCTTGTGCAGCGGCAATTTTTTTCGCGTCAATGTCAATGCCAAGTACCTGTCGCTGGGGACTGGTGATGGCTAGTAAGTTACTCAGTAAACCGTGACCACAACCTATATCAAGAATTCTACCCTCCTTTGGTACGTAAGACTCTAACTGGTATAAATTGCTCAAAAGTAAGCGAGTGCGGACAAAAAGGCGATCGCTCAATGGCAGTGGATCATACAGTGCAACTAGTGTGCGGAAAATATTATCAGTCACGGCAAGATTCCTTGCTTGTAGTGATGTCGCTAATGCTTAATAAGTTCCATAAACCAACCTGGTGGATTAATAGGAATTGTCACCATTATTCCTGTTGGTGCTTCAACAAACTGCCTTGAATAGTTCTTGAAGTTTAAGTCAACAAATGTAGGATAACGCCAGTCTACTACAATACCAGCAAGCATAATCACCAGAGCAATTCTAGCGATTAACTGTAGCTGACGCGGTCTTGTTGCACCCAATAGCCAAGTTAATATTGTCACAAAAGCAAGCATAGGTATAAACCAGTACCGAACACCAGTTCCAGGACGCCACAGAAGCCACCACTGAGGTACAGTTTCGCTGACTACTGGAGACAAAAGCGACATACCAAAAACTCCAGCAGCAAAGATAGAGAAAAGTCGAAGTTCTAAAGGGGCTTTCAGAAGGCAGTAAACGAATGCGGCGCTTCCAGCGACAGCGATTAAAATCGCTATTATGCTATACCCAAAAGAAATAGAGCTGATCAATTTACTCCCTTTTTGTCCAATCAAAGCAGCTAAGAAGACTTGACTCGCAAGGATTTTGGCGAATAGGTTTGGTGTAGCCCCTAAAGGAGTATGAACACGGCTAGAATGTCCAGTTAGTAGAATAGCTATGCCCTGAACCACAGCACCTGCACTTAAACCTAAGAGTAAAATAAATGACCATCTCTTACGACGTAACCACCAAATGATTGCAGCAATGGGAGCGAGCAAAACCGAGAAAGGTCCACTTAATCCTGACAACAAGATGACTGCGAGGTCAAAAACTTTCCATACTAGAAGGCGGCTGGGTGTTGCTAACACGACCATGCAGGCTAGTATTGCTAAGTGCCAGTGTGAATTAGTGATGTTGGCATGAGTTTCAAAAGAGTTGGGTAAAGCTAAATACAGAAGTCCCAAAAACAACCTAGTCTGAAGGTTCGGTATTAACTGCGAGAAGCGCACCGAAGCGATAAGATTAACTGGCAGAATCTGAATAACAATTGCAGTTAGATTAAAGATGAAAGGTGCCCATACCAGTGGGAAAAATTGCACAAAAGCAGCCGTCAGCCTGGAAATAGTTTGGAAGTAGCCACCCTTAGGCAAAACCAGGGATTGGATCATCCCGAGGTTGTAAGCCTCAGCATACCAGCACTTGCCATCTTCAGCCCAAAATTGTGCATTGAAAAGTGCATCTGGTCTTCTGGAAACCAGAATTGCAAAAGCAGTTATAAAGATCAAAACTTGAAGACGCCAGCCAGCATGCAGCTTCATTTGTTGTTTATCGATTCGTTGTACTAGACTGTTCGAGATTTTACCATTTGGGTTAGGTATTATATAGCGGTTCTGGTGTTGCGTGCAATACACAACTGTAGAGACGTTACATGTAACGTTTCTACATGATTCGTGGTGGTGTATCTGATTCAAATGAGAACCGCGATATCTCCGATGCCTTACCACTGCTCAATTATCTTGGCATTCTCCGGCAACTTCGCTTCCCTTTGCCCAGCCGCACGTGCGCGAGCTGTGTACAATCCAATAGGAGTACTCACTAAATCTACAAGGCTGGCTTTTCCTGCTAAAGCTTTCACACTGTCTTTTGGTAGTTCTTTCAACAACCAGCGTCCCAAACGATAGAAGCATTCGCTGAGTGTGATATCCCGCATTAAATCCACGCCGTGAAGTTCATGCAAATAGCGATTTGAGCGTCCATAGCGCCGCCATTGACTTTCTAGTTCCTTAAGTGTGGCGCGGTGGCGGTGCTTGACAACTGCATTGGGGGCAAATTCCAAACGTCCAATTTTTTGTTGCAAAATTCGCCAACACATATCAGCATCACCACCACTGGTTAGGTAAGGACGAAACAAACCTACTTGTTCCAAAGCTTGGCGTCGAATTGCTAAATTTGCTGTTTGACCGTAGGGACAGAAGGGATGAGCAAGAGTGTGCTTTTGTGAGAGGGTTTCTTGGCGCTCTGCGTGCTGTTCTAGCAGGGTTTTTCCTGGTAGCGCCAAAATCTCACCAGCGACAAGGACAATATCTTGGTTGACAAAAGGAGCAATTAATGAATCTAACCATTCTGGTTCTGGACGACAATCTGCATCGGTAAAAGCAAGTATCTCACCAGTTGCGGCACGAATGCCAGCGTTACGGGCGGCATAGGAACTTTGGATCTGGTTCTCGCTTTTAGGACGAATTGTGATTTGGCTATTTTCGCTTGCTTGTTGGAGTAAGGCAAAAGTGCGATCGCCACTGTTATTATCTACCAGCAAATACTCTACCTGGTGTTTTGGGTAAGTTTGAGCCGATAGACAACACAGCAACTCTGGTAAATCTGCCTCACCGTTATAAACAGGTATAACCACCGATACCTTTGGCAAGAAGGTATTAGTGGTTCTTTCAACTGGTTCATGATTCATAGTTTTGAGATTTTGGATTAAGAATTGAGGACTGTGGGTTATTTTATTAACAGCTAAGCACTCACTACTACTTACCAACTAGTCCTTTATCCAATATTTCCAATCCAAAATCACCGAAGTTTAGCTAAAGTTTTAGATCTACCGCGCTATTACTCATTGGTTGTTGCTGCAACGGTCGATTTTGTTGTGTAGGTTGAGCAAAGTTGTTACTAGATAGAGCTGCTAGCGCACGCGCGTATTGGGGGTCACTCTTAGTTCCGATCAAATTTGGATTTGCTGCGAGTTGACGCTGTTGTGCCTCTGTCAGGTCTAACTTGATATCTGGCGCAATCCCCTTGTGGTTGATATCTGTGCCCTTGGGAGTGTAATAATGAGCTATGGTAATAGCTACGCCAGAACCATCTGCAAGTTCATGAACCGACTGTACTAAGGCTTTGCCAAAGGTTTGACCGCCAACAACTACCGCTCGGTTATTATCCTTGAGTGCGCCTGTGAGGATTTCGCTAGCACTGGCTGAATTGCCATCCACTAGTATCGCCAGAGGGCGTTTTGTGATAGCAGTACGATTTGCTTTCATTTCGTCACTACCTCCCACACGGTCTACAGTCTTGACGATCGCCCCATTATCCATCCACATCCGGGCAATTTCGATACTCGCCTGCAACAAACCGCCTGGGTTTGCACGTAGATCCAATACAAAGGCATCGACTTGCTTGCCATTTAAATCGCGGATGGCTCGTCGCATCTGAGTTGAAGCATGGGCACTGAACTCGCGCAGGCGGATATAGCCAATGCGGCGATCGCCTTCTTGCTTTAAGGTGTAACGCACTGTCGGCACTTCAATACTTGCCCGTGTCAAATTCACATTAAAAGCATTTTGCCCATCTCTTCCTAGCCGCAAAGTCAACTTAGTCCCTGCTTTCCCGCGAATCAGCTTTGAGGCATCTTCTACTTTCATTTGGCTTGTGGGTTTGCCGTCAATTGCCACAATCCAGTCCCCAGCTTTAATACCCGCTTTCAGTGCAGGGGAATTTTCTATGGCTTCGATAACGGTGAGCCTTTTGGTTTGCTCGTTCAATTCCATCCGAATGCCAATTCCAGAGACTTCCCCAGATGTTTGGTTGGTTAAAGCTTCATACTGTTTGGGATCCATAAATCGAGTGTAAGGATCACCCAACTTTTCTAATGCTTGACGGACGGCAGTGTATGCATCCTCACGGTTCGTATAGTCTTTGCTCAGCAGACTCTGTCTCACTGCTACCCAATTTTGTTTATTAAATGAGCCATCAACATATTCGCGATTTACTAATTGCCAGACGTTATCGACTACTGCTTTTGGGCTATCTTGCAGAGCTGCACGCACAGAACGACACCAAACTGGGCCAAAAGCGGATAACGTAGCGGTTGAGGCGATTGCTCCGCTAATAAAAGCTACTTGGAGCGGCGAGTAACGTTTCGCAGATCGATTCATGTATCTTGACTAGAATAATTGTATTGTTGACAGTGTAGCAATCTGACTTTGCAGGAATTTATAAGTTTTTCTTCCTAATTATGCTTTGTTCATCACTTTTCCTTGATGTTTTTTGAGAAAACTGCATATTGTTCAAACAGCTTCTTTACTTTAGCTTACTTCTCCCGCTAGCTAAGTGCCACCATATGATAGTTTCATCAGCAGTGCTATCCAATCCGGCAAAATTGCTTAAAATAGGACTTATAGCAAAGGGAACAGGGAACAGGGAACAGGGAACAGGGAACAGGGAACAGGGAACAGGGAACAGTGAACAGGGAACAGTGAACAGTGAAGATAAACTCTACGTAGCTGAGCAAAAATTTTTGGAGGAGTTTTATAGTACACCCCATCATTCATAGAGTTAACCCTTCTTATGAAAATGTGTACTTCGCTGCTTCAACTGGTATTGCTGATTATACAAAAAAGCTTGTATTGAGTACCGAGCACAAACCTAAAGTGACAAACAACCGACCTAATTCAGTGTCAGAGCGATTCCACAGAAGGCGGCAATTTTTACAAAAACTCGCTTTGGGGTTGTGTCTCGTATTGCTTAGCTGGGTTATTTTTAATACTCTAACCATTATTTCTGCATCTTCCAAACAAATAGATGCCTTTTTTATACTCGGTGGCAGTATTCGTCGGGAAATTTATGTCGCCGAGTTAGCACAACAATATCCGCAAACCCCGATCTTAATTTCTCGGGGATCTCCGGATCCGTGCATTTTGCTGGTTTTTCAACGCCTAGCGCCCCAGAGAATGCAAAACGTTTGGTTGGAAAAGTGTGCGGATTCTACCTTTGGTAATTTTTACTATTCCATTCCCATCCTGCGCCGTTGGGGAGTCCACAAGGTGAAGCTGATTAGTTCTCAAACACACTTCCCGCGTGCAAAATGGATGGCACAAATTCTTTTTGGTGTTCATGGTATTTGGGTAGAAACAGACATTGTTCCAGAGCAAGGTGTGCCAGGTAATCGAGAATCTTGGTCGAAAACAGGACTAGATGTGACGCGTAGCTTGTTATGGGCGGGGTTAAGTCGGATAATTCAGCCGAAATGCGTTTATGTTATGAGATTAACAGAGGTGAATATGGATTTTTGGCAGCGTCAGCGTTTTAGATGTGAACGTCAGCAGGATTTCAACCTGCGTTAGCATAAATTGAGGTAATTGATCATTGACTAACTTTTCAACAGATGCTCCTGAACGTCTTCTAGAATTGAAGTGGCATCTTGGAAAAATCAATGCTAGAGGTGCAAAAAGAAACTTCTAAGGGATACAGATGCTAACTTGGGACGCTAACCTTTACTTGCAATTTGCCAATGAACGCACGCAGCCGTCATTAGATTTGGTTGCACGCATAGCCGTTTCTCATCCTCAACGGATTATCGATTTGGGATGCGGACCAGGGAACAGCACCCAAATACTTCGCCGACACTGGTCAAAAGCGGACATCATCGGACTTGATAACTCACCAGAGATGATTGCCGCTGCATCGAAAGCTTATCCAGAAGGAAAATGGGTTTTGGCAGATGTTGCCACTTGGACGGCTGACGCTCGATTTGACATTGTTTTTTCTAATGCTACGTTACACTGGGTGCCAAATCACGCCGCGCTGTTTCCACACCTTTTGGAACAGGTTGCTCCTCATGGAGTTTTAGCGGTGCAGATGCCCGTGCATTTTCAGTCACCCGTTCATCAACTCATGTATGAAATTGCGGATGATCCGGCATGGCGACAAAAGATGCACAGAGCAAAAAACGCATTGGTGAATGAAAAGCCGTCTTTCTATTACGACGTGCTGCAACCTAAGGTCTCACGAATCGACATCTGGGAAACAGAATATAACCACATCATGGACAGTCCAGATTCAATTGTGCAATGGATAAGTGGTACTGGTCTGCGTCCCTTTCTTGAAGCGTTGGAATTGGAGGAGCAAAAGCTTCAATTTCAAGAAATGCTACGTGCTGGTGTGACGCGAGCGTATCCTCGACAAAAGGATGGTCGCATATTATTTCCTTTTCGTCGGCTCTTCATTGTTGCTTATCGCTAAACGATCATTCAGTCCTGACATGACTACATCAATTAACTGATCAACAAAATCTTCAGTTAACGGTGCGTGTTTCAACAGCAGGCGATAAAACAGGGGGCTGTAAAGCGCGTCAATGACTGCTTCCATATCAACATCAGAGCGTAGTTCCCCGCGTTCTATACCTTTTTTAATGACCTGACTACAATCAAATCGACGTGGTGATAACCAATTAGCTCGAAACGCCTCAATCATTTCCGGATCGGTTTGTCCTCCACCAATCAGCGTTGCAATAACTTGTCCTCGTGGACTGTTTATTACTTTGACTAACTTGTGCATTTGCTGTAGTATATCCTCCTTTACCGAACCCGTATCAGGAAAAGAGAGTTCTGGGTTAGTTGCAGCCAAGAAAGCATCAATAATAAGACGCGCCTTGGTTGACCACCGTCGATAAATGGTTGGTTTACCAACACCTGCGCGCGCTGCAACTCCTTCAATCGTCAACTGAGCATACCCGACTTCCATCAACAGTTCATAAGCAGCGTGCAAAATATTTTGATGTGCTTCATTAGCTTATCTCAATGTGAGTGGATTTCGGATTGAGATAGTTGGCAGTAGCCAGTCACGTTCTGGAATGCCTAATCCGTCAAATTTTGAAGAAGCTCTACGCACAACAGGTATCGGTCATTTTTGTTTTCGTGTTGATGATGTAGATACAGCTCTTACTGAATTAAATCAACGCGGTGTACAGACATTTGTTGAAGCCGCAGATTATCCAAACGTAGGTGTCAGAGTTGGTTTTATTAAAGACAACAACGGAAATGTTATCGAGTTTTCAGGACCCTTGAAATTGATTGAATCAAAAACGTACTAGCGCCATTGTGCCTATATTTGATTAACCAAAGGAATTACAAAGATGATTAAAAATCTCTTCCATTCCACTTCATTGGTAACTTTAGCGCTGCTGGTCTTTCGTCAAGTTCTATTCAGAATTTCAAAACACCTAAAACAGGTCAAATTCATCAACACAAATAGGGGTAAAAGATTATGACGGACAATACTGTAAAAATTGATCCTACTTTTTCAGTGTCTTTTCAAATTGCAGGTGACTTAAACGTTAATCGTCTCGGTTACGGTGCGATGCGACTAACAGGACAGCCTGGAAATTTTGGTCCCTATTCGGATTGGGAAGGCGGTCAGAAACTCCTGCGTCGTGCAGTGGAACTAGGTATTAATTTTATCGATACAGCCGAAGCTTACGGACCAGGTTTTAATGAAGAATTAATTGCTTCTGCACTGCATCCCTACCCAGAAGGTGTAGTCATTGCAACTAAAGGTGGTATTAACAAACCTGCACCAGATGACATTCGCGCCGACGGAAGACCAGAAA
Source organism: Brasilonema bromeliae SPC951 (assembly GCF_012912135.1). Classification (GTDB taxonomy): domain Bacteria; phylum Cyanobacteriota; class Cyanobacteriia; order Cyanobacteriales; family Nostocaceae; genus Brasilonema; species Brasilonema bromeliae. The sequence goes on from NZ_QMEB01000092.1 coordinate 16,405, forward strand.
ATTTGCGGTGGGGTTGTGAAGCAAGCTTGCAAAGACTGCGAGTAGACCAAATAGACCTGTATCAACTACATCGTCCTGATCCAAAAGTTCCATTTGCTGAGTCGGTAGGGATGCTAGCGACTTTGAAGTCAGAAGGTAAAATTCGTCATGTAGGACTATCCAATGTCACGATCGCGCAAATTGAACAAGCGCGGCGGATAGTTCCTATTGCTTCTGTGCAAAATCGCTTTAGTATCACAGAACGTGATGGCGAAGATGTACTAGATTACTGCACCAAACACGCGATCGCATTTATCCCCTACGGTTCACTTGGCGCACATCCCCTCAAACAAGGCGCACCTTTAGCAAATGCACAAGGGATTTTGGCTTCAATTGCTAATCGTCACGGTGTGAAACCTAACCAAATTGCTTTGGCATGGTTGCTACATCGTGCGCCCAATATCATTTTAATTCCAGGAACGACAACAATTGCTCACGTTGAAGAAAATATTGCGGCAGCTTCAATCAAGTTGAATACAGATGAAATTGAAACTTTGAATCAGATGTAATACTCGTTACGATAGACTTAGGATATCTTCAAATAGCTGTGTATGGAAATAGTCAGACTTGATAACTTTGGTCGCGTTCTTATTCCTAAGAACGTACGAGAACAACTGGGACTGACAAACGCAACTCAGTTTAGCTTGAGTATTCAGGATGATAAGCTTGTTTTGTCACCTTTGACTCAACCGTCTAATGTTTATCATTTAGGTTCAACATTGGTTGTTGAGTCACAACCGATAGGAAATCTGGAAACTGCAATTGATGAACTGCGGGAAGAGCAAATTAGGGAATTGATTTGCAGTAGTGAAAACCCTGTTTGATACCTCGGTATTGATAGCAGCTTTTGAAGTTAGTCATCCCCGACACTCAGTTTGTCTTCCGTGGCTGCAACAAGCGCAAACACAGCTTCTGCAAGGATTTATTGCAACTCATACTCTTGCAGAACTCTATTCAGTTCTGACGCGCCTTCCTGTCAAACCCTCTATCTCTCCTTACTTAGCTCAACAACTAATAGTAGAAAACTTGAAGAACTTTGAGGTCATTTCTCTCGACACCCATGACTATCAGATGGTAATTGCCCAAATGGTAAATCTTAATCTAACAGGTGGCGGAACTTATGATGCACTCATTGCTCAAGCTGCTATCAAAGCTAGAGTAGATATCTTGCTCACTCTCAATCCTAATCATTTTACTCGCTTAGGGGAAGAAATAGCGCAGCTCGTGCAAACACCACTGTGAGATTTTTTGAGCTTAAGCAACTACTTATCTCAGACGGTAGACTGAGAATTTGTAACTACTCCAAGACTGTTTGAGATGCGATCTGCGCTTAGCGCAGCAGCGTTTGCGCAGCGCCCCCTTAGGGGCTAGCTATCGCCTCAATTGTCGATAACGGAACTTCAGCAAAATACTTACGCTGAAATTGTTCTTCTCGGACAGCGGCTAAAAATTTTTCCACAGCAGCTTCTGCTAAAGTTGGTTCAATGGTAGAGTGCTGAGTGAAAACCAACATACGGTCTTGACGTGAGATTTGGAAACCCAAGTATCTCAAACCTCTTAACCCTAAAAGTAAAGTTTGGTCATTGATACCAAGTTTTTCCAATAACTGAATACGGGTGACAGGTTGATTTGTACGACTGAGATATTTGGCAATTCCCACAAGAGTAAGCCAGATTTGCTCAGGTGGTTTGGGGTCAGGTTTTAACCAAGCCAGTGCTAGGGGTTGTTGGTTGTGAAGCGATCGCCTCAAATACACACGTAAATCATCCCAACTTGTCGGACACTCTTTGAGGAGAAAAGGAGGAGTCGGGAGTCGGGAGTCGGGAGTTGGGATATTCCGCCAGTCTATAATAAGTGTTTGAGATGACGATGCTAGTGCTGAGTTCGTCCGGGAACGTACAGCTATAAGTCGGATTTCGTAGCGTTTTTTAAAGGTGTTGTAGTCCAATTCAGCAATGCAGTCACACCTTCCTGGAGGTAATTCATCTTTGTAGTGTCCCCACCAAACGCCAGGAAAAGGATTTCTTGTCGAGTCATCCCGAATATCAAACTCCGCTTTTATGTACTGTACCTTTTTCCCTTGCGAATCTTGCTGATTGCGATGCCAAGCATTTTCAAACCAGCAGTTTTGAATCAAAAGTTTGGGAACTGGGTTTCCCATTCCACAAGGTTCTAGTAGCTTCAGTTCCAAAAATAAATCTTTCCCCAAATCTGCTACCGTTACAGTTAAGTCAGCTTGTACAGTTGGTGTTAGGTTTGCTCCTCCCAAGGATTGACGCAACTTCTGGTTAATCGCCTGTGTAAATAAAGGTATATTCTCTACTGGAAGACTTAACCCCGCTGCATAAGGATGTCCACCAAATCGATGCAACAAATGTGCTTGGTCTTTCACTAATTGATATAAATCAACCGAATTAATCGAACGCGCCGAACCCCGCGCTAGAAGAGGAGGAGAAAGATTGCTCTCCTGCTCCTCTGCTACTTCCGTACTTAAAAGAATCGTCGGGCGTCCTGTGTCCTGTGCGACTTGTCCTGCGACTAATCCCAAAACGCCGACAGCCCATTGGGGGTCTTCCAAAACAATAACGCTGGTAGTTGATAAGTCCATTTTGGAAAGCTTTTGCGCGACTTGCCCAGCAACATCTTTCTGCAAAGACTTGCGACGAGTGTTTGCTAATTCTGTGATTTCTGCGAGTTCATGGACACGCTTTTGGTCGCGACTTGTGAGTAATTCCACGCAAAAAGAGGCATCGCCTTGAATGCGACTGACGGCGTTAATGCGGGGACCTAAACCAAAGGAGATATCTGTGGGGCGATCGCCACTTTTCTGGCATAATTCCAACAATCGCCCGACTCCCGGACGCCGTCTCAACTCTGGTGTTTTCTTAAAATCCTCTTGCAATCGCCCAATTCCCAACTGTGCTAAGTAGCGACAATCTCCACTCAACTGCACCAAATCAGCAATGAGTCCAACCGCGACTAAATCCAACAAATCCTCTAGCGGTTGTTGCGGGATATTTGGTAAGGTTTGATAAAAAGCTTCCACCAACTTGTAAGCCACCGCCACTCCAGAAAGATGAAACAGCTGATGTGTTTCGCTCAAATAACGAGGGTTAATAATTGCCGTTACAGCGGGACGTTCCGGTGGTAAAGTGTGGTGGTCTGTCACTATAACATCTATACCTAACTGCTTAGCATAAATAATTTCACTAATATTTGTACTGCCAGTATCACAAGTCACAATCAACTGAAAGCCCTGTTTTGCAAGCTTATCAATTCCTTGACAATTCAAGCCATGAGATTCGGTTAAGCGATTAGGAATGTAATAAACAAGCTGCGTATTTTGAGCGAAAAATTGTCCCAAACCATCCCACAATACAGCAGTAGACGTAATACCATCAGCGTCAAAATCTCCCCAAATCGCAACTTTTTCCCCAGCATCTCGTGCTTGTTGCAACCGTTCCACCGCCAGATGCATTTCTTGCCCAAACTCAAATGGACTCGCGGCTTGATAAGCTTGTGAGTTGACAAAAGCGTCTAATTGTGGTTTTTCTCTGATTCCTCGTTGCCATAACAACTGCGCTGCAAAATGCCCACCCGATGCAGGTGTATATTGCTTCACCGCTTGGATAAACGATTCTGGCGGTTGTTCAGTTGTAGCAAGAATCCACTGTTGTTCTGGCATTTGAATTTTCCCCGCCTTGAAAAACGGGGATTATAGACTATTGTTGCTTTGTGCGGATCAAAGCCACACACTGATAACTGTTAAACCGGCGCTTCCTGGTCCGAGATCTGAGGTTCACTCACCAAAGTATTCAATACGACTTCACTTGCAACACCATCAGACTTACGAGGACGCATAGTAGGACGAGAACGTCTGTAACCTGCCCTTTCAGCTTTCTGGTGTTCGTAATCAATTAGTCTGCCATAGTAATCATGCTTGCTTAAATTCATCGACAAGAAAACATGCTGGCGAACATTCCCAAAACCCTTACGGTTGAAAAACTTCACAGCGGGACTATTTGCCGGATCAGTGTCTACCAACATGAACCGTGCTCCATCTTCAATCATACGTGCTATGACCCTATCAACGAGCTTGTCTCCTACGCCGCGACGCTGAAATTTAGGACTCACTCCTAACCACAGAATGTATCCATAAGTCCAACTTGCTTTGGTAATAATAGTTCCTAAAATGAATCCTGCTAATTGTTCATCAACTTCTGCAACCAGACAGTATTCTGGATCAGTGTTATAAAGTCCTATAACTTCCCACTCATCCCAGCAACGATATAAGTAGGGATATGAATCGCTGGTAAATAACTGTTCACCCAAGTGATAAACAGGGGCTATGTCATCTATTCGTATTTCGCGGACATAAACCGCATCATTTTCATCAAAATGCATAAAATAATAATCAAAAAGTTATCTGTCACTTACAGACTGACTTCTTGAATGCTAGCTATATTCAGTAGGTTCGTCTCTACTATTGTAGAATTTGTAGAAGATATCTGCCCAGGAGTGGCGAGTGAGTTAATGTCTTGGGCACGGCTTTGCCGATTGCAGCGCGTTGTATACTGACAGTAGTCACAGGCTTTGCTACCTTCTGGTTCTTGCGGAAATAGTTCTCCGTGGTAGTAATGTTCTATCCAATAGGTTAAGCGACTTAAAACCTGGTTAAGTTTTTTTGCTGTTTGTTGGTGTCGCGTCGTGTTGTAACTAAATTTAACACTTTGCGGTGAGGGGGTCGCAGTCTTGGCGGTTCCCGTCGATTGCGTTCGCGCAGCGTCT
>NZ_QMEB01000093.1 GCF_012912135.1 Brasilonema bromeliae SPC951
TCATGAACTGCGTTCGTCTGGAATTATTCTCTGACCCATTATCTTGATTAAGAATAAGTGTTCTGATTTGGGGAAATCGCCAACTCTCACTTTTCCAAAAATCTTCTAGAACATCAACAATAAAATCACTCGTTATCTGAGACTCTGTAAAGTATAAAAACAGTTCATCTAGCTCTGGAAGAAAGATGCCATAAGGAGTTACAGTTGTTTTTGGATTATAATCATGGTCTTCAGTCTCGGTTAAAGCTCTGTTAGAGCCTCCTCTATCAAAAGAGCCAATGTTTACACGAGCTTTGGCATCAAGACTGAGGCGTAAAATGCTCTCATCATTTAAAGCTGATTGATTAACTATTGCAAGTTGCTCAAAGATTGCATCAGTTTGTGGGATTTTTTTTGAGGTAAAACTTTTGCTACCCGTTTAAGTCGATAACCTAAATAATTCAATTTGATGCGAATTGTTTCTTCGGACGGTAACTGTTCATCAGTATAATTAAATTTTTCAACTAATAGCTTTCTCACTTGGCTTGCAGTTAATCGCGTATACAGTCTTTGACTTTTAAAACTAGGGTCAGTTTGACTCTGCGAATCCACCAAATTTTTAATATCTTCTAATAGGTTAGTCAGGTGTTCTTCTGTTTTATAACGCCCTCTGGCTGAATAATTATCAACACAAGCAATACCACTAATTAATTCTTTAATTCCTTTACGGATAGTATTTCTATCCCATCCCAATTTTTTTTGAGCTAGTAGTTGCCCCCCGTAACCCAACTCCATGACAATTTGTGCTTGAAAACGCCGCCTTGCTGCACCTTTAAGTTGGCTTGCGGTTTCCTGGAACAATTTTATGACTGGATCAGTTAATTCTATCGACACTTCAAACACCCAAAATTTTCCTGACCAATTGAATTTACTACAAAAAGGTAAGGAGAAGCAGCCAACGGCTGCTTCTCCTTCCCCACCCCCCTAACAATGATTATTATTATTGACTTGGGTGATTTTATTCCTTGGAAGTCCCTAAACAGGTGCATCTTGGCAGAGAACTGTGACACAGTTCCATAAAGGTAATGCCGTTACATAACACCTACCCAAAGCTACCCAGAATTGGACTTTTCTACACTTTGGGTTTCGTTTACTTCCTTGCTTCATCCTGGCTCGTTCGGACGACACCAGTCCACAGGCTATCACTGTCTAACTGACAGCTTTAGACAAATTGATTGCTGCGTTTAAATCGCGGTCAATGACAAAACCGCAATCACCGCACTCGAACACTCGTTCAGACAAGGTGAGTGTTTCTTTCTTTGTCCCACAGTTAGAACATGTCTTGGAACTTGGGAACCATCGGTCAACCACAACCAACTTTGAATTATACAACTGGCATTTGTAAGTCAACTGACGGCGGAACTCGAAAAAGCTCATGTCAGCAATTGATGCCGCCAGCTTATGATTTGCCATCATGCCTGATACGTTCAAATCCTCTATCACAACTGTTCCGTGGTTCTTGGCTAGCAGTGTTGTGAGTTTGTGGAGCGTATCTTTTCGGATATTAGCAATCTTTCTATGTAACCTAGCAATTTGTAGTTGTGCTTTTTTCCAGTTAGATGAACCGATGATTTTATGGCGATGCAACCACTGCATTCTACTGAGCTTGGCTTCGTATTTCTTGTAGGACTTAGCGCCTAGTACAACTTCACCAGTAGAAAGAGTGGCAAGGTTTTTTACACCAAGGTCAACGCCTACAACACTCTTGGAAGTGCATTCTTGAGTTTCTACCTCAAACCGGAAACTGATAAACCATTGGCACGACAAAAGCTACCACTACAGGAGTAATTATGGGTAACTTTGTCCATAAATTAAGTTACAGTTTCTAACCCTAGGCTTGCTAAACCTGTTAATGAGTAGACGAACAGACAGCTATAAGCAAGCCAAAACTTTTGATATTTATACAACCAATACCCAATGATTCCGACTACAGTAAGAATGAGCCACGATTGATAAATTGAAGGGGCTGTAATCCAGTCTGGTTGGGGATATTGCTTGATGAACAGATAATTATAATTATCAGTGAAATGAATACCTGTCGAAATAATACTTAAAATGAGAATACTTATCAGTAAGTTATGAGACTTAACCTCAAGATTCATAATCAGGTTTCCTTTAATAATCATCGTTTTACGGTATTTCAACCAGTGAATTAGCCAGTTGAGTATCCACCGTTGAATGCACATAAGGTGCGAATAAGCAACGTTCCTCTGGGCGTAACCGTCTTGGACGCATCGTTTGTGTATCCACAAACAATCCTTTTTGCCATCCCTCTGCTGCGAGTGTTTCCTGTTCTTTGTAAAAGCGAAACTGCATAATAGCAGATGCGTTTTTCAGTTCAGAGATCCACATTTGGACCTGCACGCGATCGCCTAAATGTAGCGGCAATTTATAGGTAATGTTAGTTTGAACCAGCACAGGAGCAAACCCTTGCTGAAAAATTTCCTGCGTTGGCATTCCAACGGCTTCCAGCAGTTTTGTCCGTCCAATTTCCATCCACTGAATATAGACAGTGTTGTTCACGTGCCCAATGAAATCAATGTGGAAGGAATACACCTCTAACTCAAGGGAAATCTTTTGCATCCTGAATCCTAAGTCACTGCTCAGTGACAATGTATCATAGTCACCAGTTGGTGACAAGTAGATGAGAACGATTCATGGCTCGGGATAAAGAAGAAACGAAGGCACGAATTCTGGCAGCTGTTGGTAAACTATTGGCAGAATCGGGCTTTAAGCAACTGGGGGTGAATGCGATCGCCCGTGAAGCCGGCGTCGATAAAGTCTTGATTTATCGATATTTTGAGAACCTCCCTTCTCTGCTGCAAACCTTTGGCAAGGAGGGGAACTACTGGACGAGTGTTGAAGAATTAGTTGGGGATGAAACAGCCGTCGATGCAGAATCGCTGGCTGACTGGATGGTTTTGTTACTGACGCGTTTTCTACATGACTTGCAAAAACGACCGATTACGCAAGAAATTATGCGCTGGGAGTTACTCGAAGGTAATGAGTTAACGCATGAATTGGCAACGGTGCGCGATCGCGTGGCGATTGAAAGCTTGGAATTTCTCAAGCAAAAGTGTTCTTTCCCGCCAGATAAAGACATTCCTGCTATCAGTGCGGTGTTGATTGCTGGAATTGTTTATCTAGTTCTGCGAACCAAAGTCAGCAATACATTCTTAGGAATTGATTTTAGTTCACCAACCGGATGGCAAAGGATTGAAGGGGCGATAGCATCTTTGATTCAGCCAATGGTTGAAACTGAGGAATAAAGCAGCTTCTCAATATACTGATATCTTGCACCATTACGAGTAAACCACTAATATTTATATTGAATAGTGTTTAAATTTACTCAAAAATAATATCGCGTCCCAGTCCATTTTAATGGACTTCGCCTATGCAGCCCAGGACTTACAGTCCCGTGACGAGATCAGTGCGTCAAATAATATGTCATAACTTTGACATTTATTTTCCCAGGAGCAAGATGTAAGTATACCAATACGGTTGGTGATAAGCCTTTTTTCTCTTCCCCTGCTCAAGAGCTGCCTACCTCAACAGATAAATTTTCGAGAGCAGCAACTATATTGCCCTATATAGGGCATCTACTTATCATTCCAAAGTCATTGCTCCATTCTTACTTCCATTACTTTGCAGATAAACATCTCTGGCTGGGAAAGGAATTGTAATTCCTTCTTTATGATAGCTTTTGTGTAATTTTTTCACCAATAAATGTCTAGCCAAGCGCTGGTCGAAAAATTCATTTACCCGCATATAAAGCGTAAAGTTTATACTATAATCTGCAAATTCGTTAAATCTTATATAAGGTTCATTTGCTGTTAACTCGGGAGCAATTTCTTCCATGACTTCTTTAGCAACCTTTACAGTCACTCTTTCGACTTTCTCAAGGTCACTGTCGTAGCTCACTCCCACGTTCATCGTTAATGTAATTTCCTTAACGGGGAGATGATAGTTAGTAAAAATAGCAGAAGCTAGCTTAGAATTTGGTACTATTATGACATTATTAGAAAGCTCTTTTATCGTCGTGTTTCGCCAAGTTATATCTGTAACGTATCCCTCGTGATTACCACTATCTAATTTAACGTAATCGCCTGTTCTGACTTGTTTCGATATAATTAAATAAAAACCAGAAAATAAATTTGCTAGTGTATCTTGAAGTGCTAGACCAACTGCTAAACCACCAACACCTAACGTTGTTAATATTGGTGTAATTTGAACTCCTAGTGTTTGCAATACAATTAATGTTCCTAAAACTAAAACAGCAACTTTAGCAACATTAGAAAGTAGTGAGGCTGAAAAACCATCTGTTCTCCGAAAAAATACATTGACAAAACCAGCCGTGAGTCTGGCAAAGACAACAGTTACTGTGTATAAAAAAGAGCTAGTAATAATTTTTAACAGTAATTCTGCAACATCTGGCTCAGGACGGTAACTAACAGTTGCGCCGTAAAACCCAGCAAGGAAGCACCAAAAAAAGGGCATACGGTTTAGGGAACGAAATATAACTGCACTCCCCGGAATTCGTCTACTAGTAACAAATTTGTGCAGTCTTGTAAAAATAATTTTTTCGGTTATGATTCCACCAAGCAAGCCAGCCAAGATAAATACAAGTGGCAAAATCCAATGTTGTATCATGACAATTTTTAATTTTCAATTTTGGATTTGAGATAAAAATTCTCAATTATTTCCTTGTCCAGTGTAAACAAAACTGGTGGAAATCTACGTAGCATAAACTATATTAGCAGACAAAAAAATATCACCGATTTCTTAGCTTTGTGTAGAAACAGCAAAATCAAACGTGATAATATCTCTTGGTGTTTTGGCTGTGAGAAATTTTTACAACAATTACTTCATGGACTTGCCGATAGTCTACCACCCTGATTACGTTGCCCCACTACCTGAAGGTCATCGCTTTCCGATGCCAAAATTTCGGCAACTCTACGAACTATTATTAGCAGATGGTGTGGCACAAAAAGAACAATTTCATCTGCCCTCACGCCCGCCACAAGAGTTAATAGAGTTAGTTCATACCCCAGAATACGTCCAAGCGTATTGTGAGGGCACTCTTGATGCCAAAGCACAGCGACGTATTGGGTTACCTTGGAGTTCCTCACTGGTTAATCGTACATGTGTAGCCGTTGGTGGAACAATTCTCACAGCACAACTGGCGCTCAAGTACGGTTTGGCTTGTAATACTGCTGGTGGAACTCATCACGCCTTTCCTAGTTATGGATCTGGTTTTTGTATTTTCAATGATTTAGCAGTTGCAACTCGCGTATTGCAAAAACTCCGCCTAGTTCAGAAAATTTTGATTGTAGACTTGGACGTGCATCAAGGAGATGGCACTGCTTTTATCTTTCAAGAGGATGATAGTGTTTTCACTTTCTCAATGCACTGCGAAGTTAATTTTCCTGGTACTAAGCAAAAAAGTGATTTGGATGTTCCCCTGCCTGTGGGGATGGAAGATGATGCTTACCTACAAACATTAGCTGAATACTTACCAGATTTGTTGTCTGAGGTCAAGCCAGATTTAGTGTTGTACGATGCTGGTGTTGACCCTCATGTCGGGGACAAGCTAGGAAAATTAGCCTTAACTGATACTGGTTTATACCGCCGAGAAATGCAAGTTTTGAGTACTTGTATTGCGGCTGGCTATAAAGTAGCCTGCGTCATTGGCGGTGGATATGCTGATGATCTCAAATCGCTGGTGTATCGTCATTCTTTGGTGCATCGGGCTGCAAGTGAAGTTTTTCGGCAATATAGACTTTGACAATCCCAAAGTGCATAAGTTGATTTTGCTTTTATCTATCTATACCAGAACATAAAAGGAAAGCTTACTCATGCTTAACTTCCATTCCTAAAATTAAGTAAGGCTTCATGCACACAATCAAATTTATATCAATGTGTAAGTCCGAATATTCTACCAATGTATGACAAATGTAATGGTTTGAAAATGACATTTATTAGATGTAAATCAAAGCTTATTGCTAATATGATGAAAGTTCCAAAGACAGAAAACAACCAACAAAGTGAACTTTCATACACAAAATATTAACAAATTGAGCTTATTGAAAGTGCCAAAATAGCTGATACCAAAACACAAGTGAGGATGTTATGAATCAATACGATTATATTGTCATTGGTGCAGGTTCGGCGGGCTGTGTCGTCGCCAATCGTTTAACAGAAGACGGTAAAACAACTGTGTTGTTGCTGGAAGCAGGCAATCCGCCTAACTTACCAGAGCACGAAGTTCCTCTAGGTTGGGTAAAACTCTGGGGTACTGAGGTGGACTGGGCATATTTTACAGAAGAAGAACCATACCTCAATGGACGCAAAATCTATTGTCCACGTGGTAAAGTCCTGGGTGGCACCAGTTCGATCAATGCCATGATCTACATCCGAGGCAACCGTCACGATTATGATCGCTGGCAAGAGTTAGGTAATCCCGGTTGGAGTTACCAAGATGTATTGCCATACTTCAAGAAGTCTGAAAACCAGCAATGGGGAGCATCCGAGTTTCACGGTGTCGATGGGGAGTTGAGCGTTAGCGATCCAATTGCCCCGGCGGTGACATCACAAAGATTTGTAGAAGCAGCGATCGCACTTGGCTACGAACGCAATCTCGACTTCAATGGCGCACAACAGGAGGGAGCGGGACTTTATCAGTTGACTATCAAAGATGGTAAGCGACACAGTACGGCGACAGCGTTTTTAGTACCTATTTTGAATCGCCCTAACTTAACAGTTACTACTGGTGCGTTAGTGACTCGGTTATTATTTGAGGGAACACGCACGGTAGGAGTGGAATACATACACCAGGGAACGATACACCAATCCTTTGTGCAACAGGAAGTCATTCTCTCGGCTGGGGCGATCGATTCGCCCAAACTGTTGATGCTTTCTGGAATTGGGAATGCAGAAATTGTGCGATCGCTCGACATTCCCCTAGTTGTTAATTTACCTGGTGTCGGTCAGAATCTCCAAGATCACCTTCACGTCGCCGTGGCACATCAAGCCACCCAGGATCTGCAACCTGCCCCAACCAGCAATATCGCGGAAGCCGGATTGTTCCTACATACTGAAGGTCGTTTAGATACTGCGCCAGATTTACAGTTGTTTTCTGGTCCTGTTTTGTGGACACATCCTGCTTATGCCCGTGAAGGTCCGGGATTCGCAGCTACAGCGTGTGTGACTAATCCCCAAAGTCGCGGCAGTGTCAGTCTGCGTTCTGCTTCCCCCAATGATTCACCGATAATCCGAATGAACTATCTCCAGAGTGAGTCCGATGTGCAAAAGCTAGTTGCAGGAATTAAAATTATCCGTCAGTTGTTTAACTCAAGTGTATTTGATGAGTTCCGAGGCGAGGAAGCTGCCCCTAGTGCCGATGTAACTAGCGATGAAGCACTCCGAGCTTATATCAGAGAAACCTGCGACACTGTATACCACCCTGTCGGCACTTGCAAAATGGGAACTGACGCCGATTCAGTTGTAGACCCCGAACTACGGGTACATGGTGTTGATGGGTTGCGTGTTGTAGATGCATCAATTATGCCATCTATCACTACGGGAAATACGAATGCACCCACAATTATGATTGGCGAAAAGGCAGCTGATTTGATTAAAGCCGCAGGACGTGTTTTAGAGCAAGCAACCTCAACAACTGCGATTGTCTAAAGGGCACTGCGCAAGAGTGCGATGATACTCAACACCCGCCTGAGCGTAAAGCGCACGCTCGCTTGACTATCTAAATTTATCTTTGCCACTTGCTGAAAAAGCAGCCGATTTGATTAAAGCTACAGGTTGTGTTTGACAGCAAACGTCCTTACAGCGGTTTTCATATGAATAGACCACAAATCGTAGGGTGGGCATTGCCACCAAAAGCCTATGTGATAAACATTTGAGATTAGGACTTACGCATTGACAAAAAATGTCATTCATGTGTTGGCAGCACAAGTCTTGGTGAGATTGTCCACAATGTACTCACGCACAACGAAAGTGAATAAATTCCTTTGCAATTCATACCAATTAGAAATTATGTTTTCAGAGCGCATTAGCTCTAAACGAACAAATGCTTGAAGTGAACATGCGGATGTGTGTTTTAATTGCATGGCTATCTCTAACCATGAATCGACAAATCCCACATAGTTGTTTGATGGCTCTATGAAAACTTTCAATTCCCCAATGGATATCATGAATTGTGACGAAGGTACTTCTTGTTATCTGCTTGAGCTTTTCATCATCTGGTAGATATAAAATATAGTGTCTAGAGTCTTCTTTTTTAAAGTCGCACCTTTACAACTTAACAAATCCAAATTCTCTCAGATGAGTCAGCAATCCTTCTTCGGGAATATCCAAAGTGTTTACCTGACAGTACTTACCTGGTTCATTTGAGACAGTTCTATTCTTCTCAATGCCGAACAGAAAACCCAACTTCTCGTTTTTTAGAAATTTCAAATTTTCTACTCCTGAGTACCAACTATCTCCTGTTACTAGCCTTGGCTTTAAACCCCAAGCTAGCACTTCAGTTAGCATTTCCTCAATTGTCGTTCTTTGTTTTCCCCTCCCTTTTGTCATATATTCTGTAGTTGAGCGGAACTGAATTTTCATGAATATCACTGTAGTATAGTGTTATTAAATTCAATCCTTTAATCGTTTTATGATATTTGCCAGACCAAAAATAACTTATTAATTCTGCATATTTAGGATTGCTATACAGCTTTTCTATTACTGTGTCATCAATACTTAAAATCCCTCCTCTCATATTAATAATAGTCTTGACCATGTCGAACAAATCTTTTGGTTCGTATCTCTCCCTCAACAAAAAACGATTCACACTATCATGTGAAACATCTCCCAGTATCTCTGCTAATCTACTGCATCCTCCATGCTTTGGCTCCGATAGCAAAAACAGAGTGTAATGTTCCAGATTGCATTGCGCTGTCGAGGGTTTGCTGATTTCTCGAATTGTCCGATACCTGCTTGTAGACGACATTTGTTTTTCAACGCATTATTCTATCATTGTGTCAATGCATAAGTCCTACTTCCGATAACGAAATTCGTTTTTCTAAACCAGTTGTAGCGAGAGCGGTGAGCAGCGCGTTGCGGGGGTTCCCCCCGTTGTAGCGACTGCGAACCCGAAGGGTGACCGAGCGCTGGCACTCTCGTGTTTTTTAGAGGTATCGTGAGCAGCGCTCGGTCAACAACTGGTAACATCGCTCAATATGGTCGTTTTTCAAAACCTTACTACAGCAACTTTTCGGGAGCTTTTATGCTTTCTGTTTTTAAGAGATGAAATGTGGATTGGTCTCACCTTTCTTTTACTGCACAACACCAGATATTTGTCAATGCGTAAGTTCTAGAGATCAACCCTTTCAAGGTGTTAAATCTGGAAGAGATGAAAAACGGAAAACCGCTATTTCAGGCTTTGATTTTTCAGACTTCGAGAAACGAAAATAACTTTTCAGAGTTTTGGTTGTGAGCCAAAACTCTGAAATCTAGTAACTTCGTTGCCCACCTTGAAAGGGCTGGTTCTAGAGATATTGGTGAGCAATGCCCACCTTACAGAAAACCGCTGTAAAAACTGCGATCGCCTTGATCGCCTAACTATCTGAATTCACCTTTATCAATGTTTTCCGGACAAAAGTGAATGACGAGTATAAATAGTACGCGATTGTACCGGGCGCAGACGTCTCTGGCGTATCGCTCCCACAAAAATTATGTTTTCAACCACGGTTTTTGTCACATTTTTAAGTAACATTACTTACTGACAAAAGCGGGTTGAAGAAGGCAGAAGGCAGGAGGCAGAGGGCAGAAGGTTCTGTTCAGAAGGGGATTCAGACCCCTCCTGAACAGCAGCCACCAAATTGAAAATTTGGTGGGGGTCTTAAACCCTTGGCTCCCTTTGGTCGCCCAGAGGGTTCGGGCATTCACGAGAAGGGATTTTCACTTATCACTTCTGCCCTCTGCCCTGTGCCTTTCTTGATAACCCGCAACTTGGGTTATTAACTGTTTGTTTCATTCGTAGCGGGTGCTGTGCCGCCAGTGCGCCTGCTCAATTATGTGAAAAGTCAGGTGCAAGTGAGGTATAGCATAGAAAAAGAACAAATTTTGTATCTTTCGTTTCACTTACACAGGGAAATAAGCAGTGCTACCAGACAAGCGCCCTCAGAGAGAGCAAACTCAACGTTGGACTTTTTCCCAGCTTTTTGGACGAGCAAGACGTCATCCTTTCATGATTTCACGCTGGGTTTTAAGCTGGGCTATTGTAGGAACTTTTTGTGGTTTATTTGCTGCGCTGTACTGGAATATCTTGGAACTGATAATTCATGGACTGCAAAGATTTCAGGGTTCTAGTCTTTTGTTGGTCATGCCATTAGCCGGTTTAGTCATTGGTTTAGTGATTCATTTCCTTGGTAATCCTGGTGAAATTGCCGTTATTGTCGATAACATCCATTTTCGCGGCGGACGGTTGGATGCTCGCAAAAATCCTTCAATGATTCTTGCTTCCTTAGTTAGTATATCGGCTGGGGGCAGTGCTGGACCAGAAGCACCACTGGTACAGGTCACAGGTTCTTTTGGTACTTGGGTTGCTGAGCGTTTAAGACTCGAAGGTGAAGACGTTAGATCTATGAGTTTAGCAGCGATGGCTGCAGGCTTTACTGCTTTGTTTGGCTCACCCCTTGGCGGTGCAATGTTCGCTCTAGAAATTTTGCATCACCAGCATATTGTCGAGTATTACGAAGCGCTAATGCCAGCCATTGTTTCGAGTTGCGCTAGTTATGTGGTCTTTGCAGCTATCACACATTTGGGAATTGCACCGACTTGGCATTTTCCTCAATACCGCTTAGATAGCATCGATGATTTTGCCGTCGCTATCATGTTTGGGATTGTAGGAGTCGTAGCAGGATGGATTTTTATGGGCATTTTTCGCGGATGTGACCGAATTTTTGCCTTGATTCCTGGACCAATTTATCTACGCACAACTATAGCGGGGTTGGGATTGGGCATTTTAGCAACTTTCTTACCTCTGACTCGTTATTTTGGACATGAGGAGTTAGATAAGGTTGTTAATCAAAGCTTTCCTGTCTTTTTCTTGTTTATGCTTGCCTTAGCTAAAATGGCTGCCATCAGCATAACTGTCACTGGTGGATGGCGCGGTGGATTTATCATTCCCTTATTTTTCACTGGTGCTTGTGTCGGTAAAGCTGTAGTAGCCTTGATTCCTGGACTCAATCCCACCCTTGCCATGATTTGTACAATGGCGGCTATCAATGCGTCTGTGACGCGCACACCTATCAGCACAACCTTGCTACTGTCAAAATTGACAAATTTTAGTCCTTTGACTCCAATTCTGTTTGCCAGTTTGATTGGATTTTTTCTTGCCCCTAAAGTCCCCTTTATTGCTTCTCAACTGAAGTCTGAACAAGGAACACTGATTAATCATCCGTAGTCACTTGCCAGCTATCAATTAACAGCTTAATAACCGTTTAATATTGGTGTTTACGACTCACCCACAACCCAGTAAACAGTAAAATATGCTAGAATTGTATCATATTATGGCAGTAATTCAGCAATAATTGGGAACAATTTTGCTCTTTTCTCAGTATAAAGCCTAAAATTTGCAATTTTTGGAGTTTTTTGGGTTATGACAACCTCTCAGGAGAGGATTATCCCTACTGATCTGCGGAATGAAATGTCCCGGTCATATTTGGAATATGCAATGAGCGTCATTGTAGGTCGGGCACTACCAGACGCCAGGGATGGTCTGAAACCTGTGCATCGTCGCATTCTCTACGCAATGCATGAACTCGGGTTGAGTGCTGATCGCCCCTTTCGTAAGTGCGCTCGTGTGGTAGGGGAAGTACTGGGTAAATATCACCCCCACGGCGACACAGCAGTCTATGACGCTTTGGTGCGGATGGCGCAGGATTTTTCCATGAGATATCCCCTGATCGCAGGACATGGAAACTTCGGTTCAGTAGACAACGACCCACCTGCGGCGATGCGATACACAGAATGCCGCTTGCAAGCTTTAACCAGCGATTCTCTTCTACAAGATATCGAATCAGAAACAGTCGATTTCATCGATAACTTTGATGCTTCCCAGCAAGAACCAACAGTTTTACCAGCACGTATCCCGCAGTTGCTGCTCAATGGCTCTTCTGGTATTGCCGTGGGTATGGCAACCAACATACCACCCCATAACTTGGGCGAATTAATTGATGGGCTGGTAGCACTGATTCAAAAGCCGGAAACAAATAATACTGATTTAATGCAGTATATCCACGGTCCTGATTTTCCGACTGGAGGTCAGATTCTAGGAACTGCATCAATTAAAGAAGCTTATACCACTGGGCGTGGTTCCATCACCATGCGCGGCGTGGCTACAATTGAAACAATTGAACAGCGGGGACGCCCTGACAGAGACGCAATTATCATCACCGAATTGCCCTACCAAACCAACAAAGCGGCGCTGATTGAAAAAATCGCCGAGATGGTGAACGACAAGAGGATCGAGGGAATTGCAGATATTCGGGATGAAAGCGATCGCGATGGGATGCGAATTGTGATCGAACTCAAGCGCGATGCTTATCCCCGTGTCGTGCTAAATAACCTCTACAAGCAAACGCCACTGCAAGCCAACTTTGGGGCGAATATGCTGGCGCTGGTGAATGGCGAACCCCAGATACTCACCCTGAAGGAGTTTTTGCAAGTTTTCTTGGATTTCCGCGTTGAAGCTATTACCAGACGCACCCGTTACGAACTGCGGAAAGCCGAAGAACGCGACCACATACTGCAAGGCTTGTTGATTGCCCTAGGGCGTTTAGATGAGATTATTAACTTAATTCGCCATGCACCTGATGCACCAACTGCCAAAGGCGAGTTGATGACAACCTACGGACTTTCGGAAGCGCAAGCAGATGCAATATTGCAAATGCAACTGCGGCGTTTAACAGCTTTAGAAGCAGACAAAATCCGCCAAGAACACGAGCAATTGCAAGCAATAATTACTGACTTGCAGGATATATTGGCACGGCGAGAGCGGATTTTAGAAATTATTGAAACCGAAGTTAAGCAACTTAGAGAAAAACATGCCACACCTCGCCGCACGGTCATTTCACCCCTTGAAGGAGAAATAGATGAGCGTGACCTCATTGCCAATGAAAAAGCTCTGATTCTGCTGACTGAGCAAGGTTACATCAAACGAATGCCAGTGAATACCTTTGAAGCGCAAAGCCGTGCAACCAGAGGCAAAGCAGCTGCCAAGATGAAAGAGGATGATGGCGTTGAGCATTTCTTGACTTGCTGCGACCATGACAGCGTTCTATTTTTTAGCGAACGAGGTGTTGTTTACTGCCTGAAAACGTATCAAATCCCCATTAGTTCCCGTACCAGTCGCGGCACACCAATTGTGCAAATGCTACCCATTCCCAAAGAGGAGAAAATCACTTCAATTGTCCCTGTTGCAGAGTTTACCAGTGATGAATATTTGGTCATGCTTACCAAAGGTGGCAATATCAAGAAAACCGAGTTAGCAGCGTTTAGCAACATTCGTGCTAACGGTTTGATTGCCATTTCTTTGGAAGAAGGCGACCAACTCCGTTGGGTGCGACGCGCCAGAGTCGAAGACAGCGTGATCATCGGTTCCCGTCGGGGTGTAGCAATTCACTTTAGATGCGACCATGAACAACTGCGTCCTTTGAGTCGGGCAACTCGTGGGGTAAAATCCATGAAACTCAAGAAAGGAGATGAACTGGTGGGAATGGATATTCTCCCCGCTGCCATTCTTGCCACTTTGAATACAGAGACTGAAGCCGAAATTGAGGAAGTCGAAACAGAAGAGATTGAAAATGAAGAGTCTACTGAAGTCCCAGCCAACGGCAGTACGGGACCTTGGGTGTTAGTGATTACAATGGGAGGATACGGCAAGCGTGTACCAGTTGCCCAGTTTCGTCTGCAAAATCGTGCTGGTCAGGGTTTAACAGCAACTAAGTTCAAAAATCGTAAAATCAAAGACCAGCTGGCAACTCTGCATATTGTCAACAGTGACGATGAAACTATGATGGTTACCAGTCGTGGTATCATCATACGTCAGGCGGTAAATGCGATATCCGTCCAATCGCGATCAGCAACAGGAGTGCGAGTGCAGCGCTTAGACGAAGATGATGTCATCACGGGAGTGGCAATAGTTCCACCCGATAGTGGAGATGCAGCAGAAGCAGAGTAAAAAGCAGGGGAAGCAAGGGGAGAAGTTCACGATCTTATTCCCTTACCTAATTGCTCTATCTAGTGGAATTTTGATGGGGCTGACTGTTGCACCTGTTGGGGTGTGGTTCCTAGCATGGTTATCTTTAGCACCTCTGTGGGTCTTAGTGATTCGTTCGGCACAACGGAAAAACTTATCCTCCTCTGCTTCCTCTGCCCCCCCTGCTTCCCCTGCTCTTCTCCCCCTCTCCCTCGCCTGGGGTATTGGATATCACGGAATTGCCCTATCCTGGATTACCGGGGTTCACCCCATGACTTGGATGGGGGTTCCTTGGTTGGCGAGTTTGGCGATCGCCCTTTTCTGCTGGATATTCATTACCCTTTGGGGAGCTGCATTAGTCGCGAGTTGGGCGATAGGGATGCGAGTCATTTCCCGTTCAATCCATAACGGATTTGTTCGCGTCCTCATTGGCACAGCATTATGGTGTGGATTAGAAGCACTTTGGAGCGCTGGACCTCTTTGGTGGAGTTCTCTTTCTTACACTCAAAGTCCGCATAATCTCATTATTCTACACCTCGGTCAACTTTCTGGACCTAGCGCTGTGACAGCGGCTATTGTCGCAGTGAATGGCTTAATTGCTGAAGCTTTAGTAAACCGCAGAGGCGCAGAGTACACAGAGGAGAAAATAAAGTTTTTCTCTGCGCTTTCTGCGTCTGGGCGGTTCGTTTATTTATCAACCGCCGCAGCACTATTCATCACTCTCCACCTCATCGGATTTAGTTTATACAGCCGTCCTCTTGCTCAACCACCAGAAACAGCACTAAAAGTAGGGATTATTCAGGGAAATGTCCCCAACGAAATCAAGCTTTACCCAGAAGGCTTTCGTCGTGCTATTCAAGGCTACACCACTGGATATTTGAAACTAGCAAATCAAAGTGTAGATGCAGTACTAACGCCAGAAGGCGCTTTGCCTTTTTTCCAGGATGCCATCATACGTAGTTCAATGGTCGCAGCAGTGCGGGAAAAAGGCGTGGTTGCATGGATTGGCGGTTTTTACAAACAGGGAAGCAGCTATACAAATAGTTTATTTACAGTCGCTGGCGACGGTGAAATAAAAAGTCGCTATGGTAAAGCAAAGATGGTTCCTATTGGGGAATACGTTCCGTTTGAATCAATTTTAGGTGGTATTGTTAGCCGTTTATCGCCTTTGGATGAACATCAAGTTCCTGGTTCGTCAAATCAGGTATTTGACACACCTTTTGGTCGCGCTATTGTTGGTATTTGTTATGAATCTGCGTTTTCTGGGCAATTTCGTCGTCAAGCTGCTGCGGGTGGACAATTTATACTGAGTCCTTCCAATGATGCCCATTACAGTGCAGCGATGCCATCTCAGCACCACGCACAGGATATCATGCGGGCGATCGAAACTGACAGATGGGCAGTGCGAGCAACCAATACAGGATATTCAGCTTTTGTCAATCCCCACGGCAAAACAGTGTGGATATCTGGACATAATACGTATGAAGTGCATGCAGAAACGATTTATCGACGACAAACTCAGACTTTATACGTGCGTTGGGGTGATTGGTTAACACTGTTATTGTTGGGAGCGGGAACGTTAGCATGGTTGATACCTAAGGCTGATTAATTTTTACCACAAAGCGGATGATTTCCAGGTCTATTTTTAGCAACTTGCGCACGACTCCTAAAGTCCAAGGGCGGGAAATGAACCAAGGGTGGTTGATGAGAAAATTGACAACCTTACTGATAATCAGTGATAAGTTTTTCGCAGTGCAGGTGATTGCTTTGCGAGTGGGTTGACGTATGGTTTTGACCATGATCCTCCTGGTAGATGGTGTGGGGTGCTTTGAAGTTGGTGATTACTTTAATAAAGGAAGGCTACAACAGAATAGCCGAATTCCTTAAGAAGGTTTTACCACTTCCAAGCTGGAATCTGGTACGCGACTGAAATCAGGAAAAAATGCTTGTTTACCAAGGATTTCCCAACTTACAGCGGTTTTCATATGAATAGACCACAAATCGTAGGGTGGGCATTGCCACCAAAAGCCTATGTGATAAACATTTGAGATATTGGTGAGCAATGCCCACCTTACAGAAAACCGCTGTAAATGGATTAATCGTTAAAGTTCGGGAATCCTTACATTAATTGGAGTGTGGTGCAACACAACCAAATCTGTAAAATCGCAAGTACGGCTTGTATCTACAATTATCAAACTTAAATCGAAGAAAATCATGGCAACACTAAAACTGATCGAGTTATTGTGCATAGATCCTGAAGACACAGATATGAAGGACGAGGCTTATATCCGAATCATCACTACTGATCGTTCACTTCGAATTCCCACTGCAGGTTCTTTCCCTATTTCCAAAAGTCAATCGGTAAGTCTTAAAAGCAATACCATCAACTTTACGGGGAAAGCAGAAATTAGGCTTTTTGACCAAGATTCTCTAGACGCTGATGACTTTTTAGGCACAAATACCGTAGATTCATCAAAGCTAGGGGCAGGTAAACTCAAGTTTATCAAGAGCGGTGTCAACTACGAATTAAAGTACGAGGTTATTCGTTGACATCCTCACTCCCGCAAAGCGTTCGACTGAGCGCTCACGCCGAAGTCCACGGTGATTCCTAAGACTCACGATAATGGTTTCTGTTTCCTTCCCGTTCGGCTGACGCCGTGAGCGTCAGCCGAACGGGTTTTTTGCAACTGCCCTTCAGTCGAATGACTGTCGGGTCTTACGTTCGCTCCACAGACTGAAACGGCAAGACAAACACCGCCAAAATATTTTTAGCTGCATAAGGTAGCATGAGGATAACCAACGATCGCCCCATAACGGCACGCTGCGCGTTCGCCCGATTCGTGCGCTTTGCGCTTACGGTCACGCTGCGATAGCCTTCTGGCGTGGCTGCGCGTCTACGTTAAATCAGGTATTCTTTGGGCACCGAAGGGAGTAATGTCGCACTACTACCCCGGTGGACTAGAAAAGGAGATAAAACGCGGTTTTCCACTTTCGGGCTGGGTGCTGCTTATGGTGTTTATACAATTGCGGCTGCTATCTCGTTATTCTTCGTTCTCTTTTTTATTAAGGAAACTAAAGGAATTGAGTTAGAAAACATGTAATTGGCATCGAACTACAGCTACTCTCCAAAAATTTAAAGGCAGATGCAGATTTGAATTCCAGACTTTTATGAAAGATTACGTGCATCTGCTTTGCACCCAATGTCCCAGAATAAAGCTATGGATAGAATTTTTACTTGTTCACACTCATGCCTACATTCACCGTCCTCATGGAGGTGGGAAAAATGTGACAATGATTAAGGCGATTTCTTTAGAGGGTATACGTAAAATCCTCTACCAACATACCTGGAACCATACTACCTCCCAGCTGACGACCATCGTATGTTCCAACTTCGGGCACAAATTCTTGGAAATTGGTCAAATCTACGAGATTCTCTCCCCAAAATCGATAAAGACTTTCATCAAAACGCAAATTTTCGATAGGGGCAATAATCTCACCATTTTCTACCCAAAAACAGGCATAACGGGTCATACCTGTAATTCGACCGGTGGGGCGATCGCTCCAATTCAAGTAATGTAAATTAGACACATACAAACCCGTATTTAAATGAGTAAGAATATCCTCAAAGCTTAAATTTCCTGGACTAATTTCTGGTGCACGTAAACTCTCATAACTATTAGCGCCATTAGCAGTTTTTTGATATTCCCTAGCGGTGCGAGAATTGACTAGCGTATTGACTAAAACTCCTTTTTCAATAACAGGTAATTCTAGCGGAGCCATTTCTCCCAATTCATTAAATCGCGGTACTAATCCTCGTTGAAAGTTTTCTTTCACATGAAATGCAACAGATAACTGCTTTTCTTTGCGCCACAGTGACGCTAAAGCACTCCCTCCCTGTTGTAAATCAGCTTCACTCACACCTCCCCAAGAAAGCATCGCCACTAAATCAGCAACTGCAGCTGGTGCAAAGTAGGTTTTGTACTGTCCTCGTGGCAATTCTTTTATTGGACGAGAAAGCAATTGTAGTTGTCTTTTCGCATCGCTAATTTTCTCGCTATAAGCTTCTTGATTCCACTCGCTACCAGCAAAAGTTCCTTTGACAGCTTGTGCTTCAGTTGTGAATATAGAATAGTCTAATGAAAAAGTCTCTGTACTAAACCAGTGCTTTTGACCAAAAGAATCAGCATAAGCTTTAATAACAACTCCCCCAGCATATATTCCAGCAAAATCTAATTCAGTAAGCTGTTCTAGCACTGTTGGTACAACCACTTCTTCAGCCAATAGATTTCCACAATGAACTTCTCGACTGGTATTTGTTCCTGATGGTAAAACCAAATATGGATCTAGAGGTAACAAGGGAAGTTCTTCTCGTAGTTCTTGCAAAGCTTCGTATGCTAACTGCCAATCTATTTCCCAATGTCCGGTAAAGGGAAACTGCCGAAAACTACTGCGTTGATTTTGCATCAAAGTTAGTTCAATGGAACCATCAGTAACACAGCCTGTTTGCCGCACTTTCGCATGATTGAAACGAGTAAATTGACTGCGTTCACTGCTAAGTTTCACAGTAAATTGTTCACTTTCTTCTTTCTTATTAAGAAGAGTTTCAATCAGTTGGTTAAAGCTGACTTCTAAGGCAGATAGTTCTTCGTGTTTCATGAGCATTGTAAATCGAGAGAAAGCTGGGGAGCTAGGGGAGATGTTGAGGAAATTTTTGTATCTCCTAGGGAGATGCTACGTGTCTGTGTAGGAGATATTTTGAATGTGTTACAGCAATCCTAGATAGGTCGTGAACAAAAAATAAAAAAAACGAACCGCCAAGACGAGCCAGCGCTGCAGGAGGGTCTCCCTCCGTAGGCGTCTGGCGTCGCAAAGAGCGCAAAGAAAAGAAAGAGAGAGGAAGAAGGTGTTTACATCCTATTTAGGAAGGCTGTAGCAGCGTGCCGCAGGCAGCGAATTCATTTGTCCCTGTGTCTTCTTCAACCACCGCCAAAGACTTCCACGTTAGCAAATACACAAATGGGTGAACCGTGACCTACCCAAATTGCTTGGTTAGGTTCTCCTTTGCCACAATAAGGAGTTCCGTACATTTCCCAAGTAGAGGAGTTTCCTACTTTTACTAAGCTGTGCCAAAACTCTGGAGTTGTGGCTCGGTAGTTGGGATTGCGGAGGGTTTTGGTGAGTTTGCCGTTTTCAATTAATTTAGCGTATTCGCAACCAAACTGAAATTTGTAGCGGCGGTCATCAATTGACCAAGAGCGATTGGATTCCATGTAGACACCGTGTTCTATACCAGCAATAATTTCCTCAAAAGAGCCTTCCCCTGGTTCTAAATTCAAGTTTGCCATGCGGTCAATTGCTGGTCGATTCCAAGAGCAAGCACGAGCACAGGCGACCCCCGGTACACCTGCTCTTGCTTGACTTTCCAAACTACCCAAACCTCGCTGGAGAACGCCTTCTTTGATTAAATACTCCCGTGTCGCCACAGCACCTGTATCATCAAAGCCATAGCTGGCAAATTCACCAAGTACGGTGGGGTCAAAGGTAATGTTCATCTGGGGAGAACCATACACTAAGGTACCGAAATCACTTTTATTGACAAAGCTACCTCCAGCGTAATTGCGTTCATCGCCCAAAATTCGGTCAATTTCTACGGGATGCCCGACACTTTCGTGGATTTGCAGCATCATTTGGTCTGGGGCTAACACTAATGAAGTGCGAGTTGTTGGACATTCTTCTGCTGTCAACAGTTCTACTGCTTGTTCGCCAATTTGCTGCACCCGAACCCACAAGTCAGCTTCTTGGAAAAGTTCCAGTCCACCTTGGTAACAGTTTGCTTGCAAGCCGTTGTTGCTACGTTGCTGGACAACCGTCCCATCTTGTGCTGTAGCTCCGTAATGGGTGGCGAAAAACATAAATTTTTGATACACTTCTGAGCCGTTGCTGCTGACAAACCAAGTCTCTCTCTGGCTTGTTGTCATGTTGGCTAGAGTTTGTACAATTTGGTCAGAAACTCTTAGGGTATGGCAGACACGGACAAGTAAATCGTTAATTTCCCCTGGACTCAAAGCATCAAAGGGTTTCAGAAATGGCGAGATATATTGACCAACAACTTTAGGGCGTTCATTCTCAACTCCAAACGGATGTATCCACCACTCACTTGCTGCAAGTGCTTGTGTATATGCTTTTTGGGCAGCGGTTTGCAAATCTAGGATACGCAGCGAATTGGTAGCTGCATATCCTATACAGCCGTTAATCATAACTTCCAGCATAAACCCCATCGTAGAAGATTTGCCGTTACTTTGGGGTATGCCGTCACGGACATGACAGGTAAATGAGGTTTCCTTGACGACTCTAATACCAAGCCAGTCGGCTGGTATATTTATTTGGGCGATCGCTTTTGTCAGTTCAGACCACATAACAATTCAAAGTTCAAAATTCAAAGTTCAAAATGGAAGATTTCAAAAAATATTGTTAACTGTTAACTGTTAACTGTTTCCGCATTTGCTCCAATTGGGAGCATCCCAGATGTGTAAATTGATTTTATTTTGTAGTGCGGGCCGGACAGCCCGCTTTGGTAATAAAGTAGGGAGCAAGATGCTCCCACTACCGTGTTTTTTGCAAAATTGGGATGCTCCCGCTTCAATTGATGTTCCAGACTTTATCAACTGTTTAGAAAGTGTTTCTGCCACTCCCGAACTTTCATTTAGTACTTGACATAGTTTAACAATGCGGATGGCAAACTCAAACGTCCTGTCAGTAATTGCTTTCTGATGACTACTCATTTTTTAT
>NZ_QMEB01000094.1 GCF_012912135.1 Brasilonema bromeliae SPC951
CAACTTGTAAGGACTACACTTCATTATGTACCCATTCCGGAAGTTATGTCCAGATCTTTACAGATTTTAAGTTACAGTTCCCAACCCAGCGTGTCTCAGTACCAATAGTTTCTTGATTCAAAACAATGATGTCCGGTTCGTACCCAGATTTGTCGCGGTACGGTTTTACAATCGATTCTCTGGGTATTGTCCAAATGTCGGTTTTACCCATTTTATCAATGGTTGTAAGTAACCGTCCACCGAGAGAACCCGTTAAATTTGAATGCTTCCCCCTAGGCTTAGGCATCTCGACAATTACTCCATCATATAATTCGTACCGAACTTCCGAGTTTTCTGGATACCATTCAATAAATTCATCAAAGGTGTATAATTTTGGTTCGGTTTGTGCTTGTGTTTGGGCTTGGGTCATAGTTACAACCTCCAGATATATTTGACTTTAACATCTTGCGATTAACCCCGATTCCTTAACCAAATCATTTTTATTGCTGTTACTACCTCAAAAATTTGGATTTTTGGGAGAGTAAATTACCCAGATCCATTAAAATCCGTCGATGGGGTCGGGTAATTATTCCTCATATTTTTTTATTGTTTAATCATTCTTCAGTACGCAGCAAGCTGGCATATTTCCCCCCTGAGTGCGTACTCCGCTGCACCACTTTCCCCTGCTCCAGCACGATAATTTCATCACAATGAAAGTTTAGATTTAACTTGAGACCAAACAGTAGAGTCGATTTCATTCGCGATCTTCAGCTGCACTTTCCTCTGTTAGTTGACTTCGCTGACTGATTGACTTGAGTTCAAGATGGTTTAGTAGTTGTGTCAGTTGCTGATAATCAATTGCTTTTTTATCAATCTTGATGATGATATTTTGTTCGTCAACACTAAGGTTGTAATAAGGATTGTTAGACATAATTTCTAAGTCAATACAGTAGCAAGGTAATCGTAATATATTTCATATATAGCAATCTATGCAGACGAATCTATGTTTATCTATCGATATTCAGACACTTCGTTGAGATCCTGCCAAAAAGCTGGCTTGGGTGAATCATTCTTCAGTACGCAGCAAGCTGGCATATTTCCCCCCTGAGTCCCATAACTCTTCATGCGTACCCCGCTGCACCACTTTACCTTGCTCCAATACAATAATTTCATCACAATCTCGAATCGTGCTGAGTCTGTGCGCTATCACAATACAAGAGCAACCGCGCCGTCGCAAATTTCTATCAATCATCAATTCTGTTTGAGCATCCAGCGCAGAAGTCGCTTCATCCATGACCAATACTGCGGGATTCCGAACCATTGCGCGAGCAATTTCTAAACGCTGGCGCTGTCCACCACTGAGGTTCATTCCCCCTTCAATCAACTTGGTATCATATCCCCCAGGCAGAGATAAAATTAAATCGTGAATGACTGCATCAGAGCAAGCCCGCACTAAATCAGTTTGTGATACTGTGGAATCCCATAAGGTAAGATTTTCCCGAACTGTCCCAGCAAAGAGAAAAATATCCTGTTCTACCATAGCCAGAGAATTCGCCAAAACAGAGCGAGGAATCTGAGTTCTGGGTACACCATCAAAGTAAATTTCCCCAGACCAAGGTTCATATAAACCGCAAACTAGCTTAGCAATTGTAGACTTACCAGAACCACTCCCTCCTACGATCGCCACTCGTTGTCCCGGCTCCAAAATTAAGCTAAAGTTCTCAATCAGAGGATTGTCCACACGACTGTAGCCAAAAGTTATATTCCGCAACTCCACATAACCCTGCAACTGAAAGGATATTGGTAATTGGTAATTATCCCTCTCTCCCTCTCTCCCTCTCTCCCTCTCTCCCTCTACTCCCCTCTGGGCTTCTGCATCGACCGAGTTTTGCAGTACATCATCAAGGCGGTTTAAGTCAGCCTCTAAATCTTGCAACATACTGCCAAAATTAATCAAACTGTTGATTGGTTCTAGGAAGCTGGCTGTTAAACTTTGGTAAGCAACGAGCATCCCAATACTCAGGTTACCGTTCATCACCCGATAGCCGCCGAGAAATAAAATAGAGGTGGTTGTCAGTGCTGTCAAAAATGTGGGTAATACTGTCAGAATTTGAGTTTGTAGAGCTAATTCCTGCTGAGCGTTGAGTGCTTTGGCATAGTTCCCGGCGAATTTAGCAAACGAGTCAGACTCAAGCCCGGAAGCTTTGATTGTTTCTATAGTTTGAATACCGGCGATCGCCACCCCATTGACCTTACCATATTCCTGCGCCAGCTTCATATTGGCATCCACCCTCGTTCGCGATAAAAACTGTAGGGCGAAAAAGTTTATACCAGCAAAACTAAGAGCAACACTCGTCAGTACCGAATCGTACTGGAGCATAATCAGAAAATAAAACACCATCATCACCGCGTCAATAACCGTGGTGGCTAGCGTACCTGAAAGTAGATTAGCAACTTTGTCATTCAGTTGCACACGAGAGCTAATTTCACCCGCAAAGCGTTGAGCATAAAACCCAACTGGTAAGCGTAAAATATGCCAGAGAAACTGCCCCGACATTGTCACCGATAACTTAAGCATCAGCCGCCGCAAGTAGGTCAGCCGCAACCAAGCAAGAAAGCCCCTTCCTACAGCTGTGAGAACCATTCCTAACACGAGCGGTCGTATCCACTCAGAACGCTCAGTGACGAGAATTTCATCAACAAACACCTGAGTAAAAGCTGGCACAGCTAACCTGGGAAAAGTCAGTAATAGTCCTGCTATGAGGCAGAATAAGATAGTGCTCCGCGAGTGTTGCAAGCGGGAGACTAAGGCAGAAATAACGTTATTTTTTTTACCTCCTTTTTGAAAGTCTGATCCTGGTTGCATAGCCAGGACGACTCCAGTGTAGGCGCGGTTAAACTCTTCTAGGGAAACTGTTCGGCGTCCTGTGGCGGGATCGTTGAGGTAGACACGGTTTTTAAAGAACCCTTCCACCACAAGAAAGTGGTTGAAATTCCAAAAGACAATGTAGGGGGGAGGAAGAGTTTTGAGGTTTTCCAGAGACGGTTTCAAACCTTTGGCATTTAAGCCATAGTTCCTCGCTGCTTTGATGACATTAAAGGCGTTGCTACCATCTCGCGAGACGCCACACTCGCGCCGCAGTTCAGCCAAGGGGACAATGCGCGAGTAATAGCCTAGAACGATTCCTAAAGCAGCAGCGCCGCATTCGGTTGCTTCGATTTGCAGCAGCGTCGGGGTACGGACGCGACTGGTTTGAGGTCGGGATAGAATACTTTTAATGAAGGCAAAACGCATGAGATAATTTTGCCTTAGTTAGCCAGTTTGCTGCAAGTTCATCAAACAGTGACCAGTGAACAGTGACCAGTGAACAGTGAACAGTGACCAAAACAGTGATAACTGGTAACTGATAACTGTTAACTGTTAAAGTGGCATAATATCGTCGAGTTTGAGTTGCAAGTTCGCCAAGAGGTGAGAGGTAATAGTATCTTGTAAGCGATATTGTTGCTGCTGGTACGCGCCGTTAATCAGTTGACAGACGGTAAATGTGGGTTGTTTTGGATTACCGATGAATTGCTTGCCACCCAAACCGCGAAAGTCTACAATCCAATACTCTGGGATTTCTAAAAAAGCATATTCTTCTACTTTTCTTGCATAATCATCTTGCCAATTAGTACTCACAACTTCGGCAACTAGCTTAATTGTCCTACCATTACAGATAATAGGTTCTTTTTGCCAAAGCGGTTCCGCTTTAAGTTCTGCTTGATCTAGAACAATCACGTCTGGACGTAGTGCTGTAGCTTCAGAGGCTAGTGGTTTGATTAGACAATTTTTTGGAATCAACCAGTTTAAATTAGAACGAAAAATTTCTGCATAGATTTTACCAGCAATACTTCCTGAAACTGCTTCGTGAGGACCAGTGGGTTCCATGTCACGTAGTTCTCCGTCAATGAGTTCATAGCGGGGATTATCCCCATACTCGGTGATAAATTGCTCGAAAGTTAGGAGTTTCGGAGGGGTGTAGGTCATAGGTCATATTTTGAGACCAAACAGCTTTATTTTATCTAATAAAGCTTTTAGCTAGGTCTTCATTTGGTAAATGAAAAGTGCTACTTCACGACTTCGCGACTTCAGGGACAGATAGGTTTGGTTTGACGCGTTGAACAAAGGCTAATGGCATCACTCCCATCCATTTTTCCCGAATTACCCCGTTCTCCAGCAATACGCCAGTTGGAAAGGCTTTAGCTAAGCGACTCATCACCAACGGGTTCATCGCCACTACCGGAAAGTTGATATTATGAAGTTGAACAAATTCTTGAACTTCTTCCGGTGTTCGGGCAACTCCTGCCACTACATCTGGTAAATCAGGTCTTTTGTGAACTATTTTTAGCACTTTGACCCAGCTTTTGCACATTTGACAACCCGGCATTAAAAACACAACGAGTTTGTCACCTGTTGTTAAGTTATCGGCGTATTCTTCTAGCCATTTGGGTTGCCAAAGGCGATTAACCTTAAGCGGGGATAAGTCTAAGAGAGGTTTTTGTTTCTTCCACAAATACAAATACGAAAGACCAGTTAACAGACAACTCATTGCCAAAGAAATGAGTAATGCTGTCACTTGCTGAGAAACTGTTAAAATATCGGCGACGGGATAAAACCAAGCTAACCCAATCAAAGCAATGTAGAGGATGTTGAGCAGTAAACTTTGGTTGGGACTAATATTAATCAGACCATTGTAGCAACCACAATCATTTGTGCGTTTGGTCGAGGTACTCCAGTAAGTTAAACTCGATAAGACCAATAACAGAACAATTGTACCGGGAAAAAGCCACTGGGGAAACAGCCGTAAAATCAAGGCAATTCCAAGGACACACTCTAGAATTGTGAAGGCGATCGCCGCAGCTAGATTCACCTTTTGGGAAAACAACTGCAATTTAGTGATGTGGATAATAAACGTCTCTTGTGCGAGTGCTTTGACAATACCAGTCACCAGAAATACACTGCCAACTACTAAGGAACTGATAATAGAAATTGAATACATACTGAAGAGCGATCGCCACTTAATTGTCATAGCTAATTAAAGCACAAATGGTTACTTCCGCGCTTCAATGAAAATGCCAGCTACCTCAATTGCTCAAATCTTCTTTAAGCATTAACACACGTATTCCCGAAAGCTGGATTAAGCAAACCAATTACACTGACAGTATTACCACAAACGTTAACAGGTACATGAACTGGTACTTGAAGAACATTACCCGAAAGGACACCAGGTGAACCAACGGCGACATTAGCATCAACCCCGCCTATTACTGTCAATAAATCATCATCATCAAGTTCCTCAAACCATTCCCGATCTTTTTCTTGTTGAGTCAGTATAGGAGCTTGTTTGGTTGCTTTTTTTTCCTTTGCCTGAAACATTTTAAACATTTGAGTTTTCCTCTTGAGTTAACTTTTCTGAGTATACCTCTCTTTTAGAGTATTTTTTTTACCAGTAAGTCTACCATTCTGACTCCTGACTACTGACTCCTGAGTTCTTTTGTTAATACACACCAGTCCAAGAGCGTAATATTGGAATAATGTAAGAAATAGGTGCCACTTCTCCAACTTTGACCCGGACTTGCGTAGTCGTACCTGATGAAATATTTAGCGCTGGTCCATTAGAAGAAGACCATTTGTAACCGCTGACAGTGTTTGGGTCTTTTTGTAGTTGGACGAAAACTTGCACGCGAGCGGCGTTACTATTTGCAAGGCTTTTAGCTAGGTCTTCATTGCCAACTTGCGCTACAATATCGCCAGTTGTCACAGGGAAGGGAGAAACTCTTGTTACCATCCCAACAATTCCACCGAAGCGATCGCGCTTGACAACGCTAGGTGTAACCTGTACCGTCATACCTGGTTTTATTTGCTTGCCATCCTTATCAGCAAAGTAAACAAGACTTTCTAGTTTGGTATTACGATCTTCAGCTTCGATAGTCCCAATACGAGTCCCAGAATTGACTACTTGACCAGGCAAGACGCCAACTTCTAAAATCCGACCATCATATTTACTAATAACTTGGCTTGATTTCGTTAATTGCAATTTTAACTGGGCAATTTTGCGTTTAACTTCCTGAATTTGATTTAACTTATTTATTGACTTTTCTAAATCTTGTTGAACCAGTTTAGTTTTTTGGGTTTCGGTATCTTTAATTTTGGTTTTGATTTCATCAAGTTTATTAAGATTTTGCAGATAATCCCGCTCTGCATTTGTTCTCTGAACTTCTAGTTCTTGAATATTGTTTTTGATATCGTCAATTTTACTCAAGTTTTGTAGATATTCACGTTCGCTACTCGTTTTTTGAACATCAAGGTCTTTAAGTTGTGTTGAAATCTCTGATATTTGCTGCTGAGCGTTTAACAATTCCTGTTGAGATTGCAGTAGTGTATCTTGGCTAATAATCTTCTGTTGAAAAAGACTACGACGCGTTTCAACTCGTTGTTGCAAGGTTTTTACCAATGCACTGATTTGTTGCTTTTGCTCTTCAAGACTTTTGCGTTTTTCTGCTAGTGCAGTGAGAGTTTGTTTGTACAGCACTGGCGCGACTTGTTCTCTTGACACGCTTTGCTCAAGGCTTTGTCGTTTTTGCTTTAACGCTTGAAGGGTTTGTGAGTGCAGTATCGGTGCTACTGATTCTCGACGCAGGGTTTCTGAAAAGTCTTTTTGCTGCTGTTGAAGCGTTCTTAGCGCCAGCACTGTTTGCTGCTTTTGCAGCCTATCGGTGTTTAGATTCTGCTCTAAAAGTTGGTTCAACTTTGCTATTTCTTGTTGTAGTTGTTGCTTAATATTGGATTGGTCAATTGTGGCGAGTACTTGACCTTGCCTAACGACATCTCCTGGCTTGATATTCAGAGTTAATAATTGACCAGCACTAAGTGCTTGAAATTGCAAGACATTACGAGGTCGAATCAACACGCCGGAACCTGTAACAGTGAGTGGAATTCGCCCAACTACACTCCAAATACCAGCTATAACGACCAAAAAGCCCATAGAAAGCAAAGGTAACCAAGCTTGCTGGCTTGTGACCTGCATCAGTTGGTCAAGTTTTTCTGGTGATGACAGCTGTTCTAGCGCTTCTTCTCGGAAGAGTCTGCTTTTTCTATCTTGCATCTTATCTATTTTTATCAGGACTTACGCAACTGTCAGGTATAATACATATAGCAGGGAACAGGGAATAGGCTTGATGGTCTGGTGGTGTCCGTATTTTCTCATTAGTTCATGTGCTAATCTACCTAGCAACTACTATAGCTTTTTATAACTGCTACTTAGCTCACGAAATCTTAAAGGCATCTAGAACGGGGCATCACAAAATTACTCAAAATTGCACGAACGTAGTCGTCAGCGCCCACGTTTTCACATAGAGCTATATGTTTCCATTTTAACTCTAGAACGAGTCGCACTTGTGACCAACTCAGTTATCAGTTATCAGTTATCAATTGTTCACTGTTCACTATTCACTGTTCACTGTTCACTGTTAATAAACCCAACTCCTTTGTAAGATTTGTGTAATCCTAGGAGACATCAAAGCCACGACGACACTCGTTCTTTTAAGAGTTTGGTGACAACTGCAATTAATTGAGTTGGCTCCACTGGTTTAGATACATGTGCACCGAACCCATTTGCCAGAGCCTTTTGAGAATCAGCTTCGCTCTTCTACGCGCTTGAGCGCGATTGCCTATGTCCTGCGGACACGCTCCGCTAACGGCAGAGCTAGCGCCGAAGGGCGCGCTGAGTCCCAAGGGGACACGCTACGCGAACGCAAACGCTTAACGCATTATGATATACTAGCGCGTTAAGCGTCCTTTGAGTGCGCCCCCTTAGAGGCTAGCTCTGCCGTTAGCGATAGGCGCAGCCGTGCCGAACGGAGACGCTACGCGTTCGCCCTTTGGGCGTGCGCCTTGCGCATACGACGCAGCCGTGGCCGTACCCACTAGGACATAGGCGATCGCGCTCACCGTGCTTTTTCAAATCGATAGCTAATTTATATAAAATAGGTAGGATAAATTTGGCTCAGGTTTTTTATGAATTACCGTCGTATCTTCAAACCTGGTGAATCTTATACTTTCAGCCGATATTTTGAATTGTCTTTCACTATTGATGATATATTAGCCGAATTAAATTGCACTCTTGAAAGGAAAAATTTAATATTACCTGAATCTTCAAAAATTTTAGATTTGCAATTTTTACAGAGGCAGCTTCAGCGTAATTTATCTCACATCGATTTAGTCAATGAAACTGCCAGACGTGAAGCTTTAATTGGTCCGATTTTGTTTGAGGTATGCGATTTAACTAACCAGCGACTCAACATAGAGTATTCTATTGCTGTCAACGACTATCTTAAAGGAACTCTCGATTACTATATTGCGGCACCTCAAAATTTATTAGTCATCGAAGCAAAACAATCTGATTTAGTTCGGGGGTTTACTCAACTCGCTATTGAATTAATAGCACTTGATGAATGGACGAAATCCACATCTGAGCTTCTATATGGGGCAGTTACAACTGGCGAAGACTGGCGTTTTGGAGTCTACAATCGCGCCTTACGTAAGGTGATTCAAGACCAAAAACGCTATCAAGTTCCAGAAGATTTATTGATACTTGTTAAAATTCTTATAGGTATTATTTCTGGTTAACAAAATGCTCTACGATCAATGATGAAAATTAAGCGAACGTGCCTTCTCAGCGCTTGCAATGAGCACATTTTGCATTCGTTTAAGGCAAAGCGATCGCCTCTCCAATCTCCACAATAGCCTTTGTCAATAGCATTTGAGACCCACTTACCCTGTCTAAACTCGTTCTTTTAAGAGTTTGGTGACAACTGCAATTAATTGAGTTGAGTCCACTGGTTTAGATACATGTGCACCGAACCCAGTTGCCAGAGCCTTTTGGGAATCAGCTTCTCCAGCATACGCTGTAAGCGCGATTGCACTAATCTGTCCTCCTTGCTCTTGAGGTAACTTCCGGATTTGACGTATTAGCATATACCCGTCCATTTCTGGCATCCCAATATCGCTGATCAACAGAACTGGCTGCCATTTTTCTAGAACTCGTAACGCCTCGTGTGCTGATGCTACTGCTGTTACTTCTGCTCCCTCCTGCTTCAGTACAAAGGCAATCAATTCCAATGAATCAGGTTCGTCGTCTACAACCATGACCCGCAAGCCAGTTAGGATTGAGGAGTTAAGAGGCGAGGAGAAATTCTTGCCGTCGTCTTCCTTGTCGGCGTTGTTTTTGCTACTTTTAATCAGTGGTAGTTGCACTGTAAAAGTCGCTCCCTGTCCTTCCCCTAGACTATTCGCCATTACAGTACCGCCATGCATTTCTACGATATTACGGGCGATCGCCAGCCCCAATCCTAAGCCACCGAATTGGCGCGTGGTGGTGCTGTCTGCTTGACGAAAGGATTCAAACACGTAAGGCAGAAACTCTGGACTGATGCCTTTACCTGTGTCACTGATTGTGATTTGAGCTTGAGAGGCAACTTCCTGCAAGCGGATTTCTACTCGACCGCCATTGGGAGTGAACTTGACAGCATTCGAGAGAAAATTCCAAAAAACTTGTTGCAGCCGAGTTGAATCGCCAGAAACTTGCCACACACTAGCTTCAAATATTGGTTGCAGCTCAATAGATTTTGCTTGTGCTGCCAAGCGGACAGTTTCTAAGGCTGCGAGAATAACAGTTGTTAGGTCTATTGAATAAACATTCAGTTTCAGTTTGCCTTGTAAAATCCGCGATACATCCAGCAAATCTTCAATCAGTTGGGCTTGTGCTTGGGCATTGCGTTCGATAATTTCTAAAGCTTGTGTTGCCATGTCTGGGTCAAGCTTGCGGGTTCTCAAGATTTTAGACCAGCCTAAGATTGGATTCAGCGGCGATCGCAACTCATGGGAGAGAACCGCCAAAAACTCATCTTTAACTCGATTTGCTCGTTCGGCTTCGCTTCGGGCTGCTTGTTCGAGTTGTAGGATGCGATCGCGTTCAAATGCTAAGCGGACGCGATCGCTCACGTCCATAATCAGAGATAGCACAGACACCAGATTACCCGATTTGTCTGTTAACGTTGAGTTGTACCACTCACAATAAACCACCGAGCCATCTTTGGCGTAGTTGCGATTACAGCAAACAGTTTGCGCTTGATCGCCACTGAGGATACGCCGGACAACTTCACTCACAGCGGCTGCATCCTCTGGATAAATGAATTGCCATTCATTCATTTGCTTGCCCAATATTTCCTGCGCTGTCCAGCCGAAAATATTCTCTGCCGACTGCGACCAACGGATAATTCGCAAGTCGCTATCCCATTCAATCACTGCTAGCGGAGAATTTTCGACATGGTAGTTTAGCTTTTGCAGAGCATTTTGCAAGGCTTCCCCTGCCTGTTTGCGAACAGTAATGTCTTGATCGGTGCCAACATAACCGATGATTTCGCCTAACTCAGAACGGATAGCTGCTGCATTTGCCTGTACCCAATGTGCCCCGCCTTGAGGCGTTAAGAAGCGGAACTCCATTGAAAACTCACTTCCCTCCTGCGTGCAACGGTTCCACTCAGCCCAAACCTGCTGGCGATCATCAGGATGAATTGCCCTTGCCCAGCCATCACCCAAACTTTCTTGTAAAGTTAAACCAGCGATCGCTTGCCATTGAGGGTTAGTATAGAGACAACGACCTGCCCCATCAGTTTGAAAAATCCCAATTGGAGCGAAGGCACTCAGCAGGCGAAATCGTTCCTCGCTCTCGCGTAGGGCTGCTTGGCTTTGTTGCAATTGCTGCTGTAATCGCGCATTCTTAATGGCGCTTTTCACTGCCAACCGTAATGTCTCTGAAGTCGTCTTACCCTTAATCAGATAGTCTTGAGCGCCACGTTTCATGACTTGCACGGCAACTGATTCATCACCTTGACCTGTTAAGATAATGACAGGTGGGTGATTCTTGCCAATTTGATGCTGCAACTGGCTCAAAAACTCCAATCCGTCTAAATCAGGTAACAAGAAATCCAGCAAGATCACATCTGGTTGTTCTTGGAGACACAAACTCAACCCTGCCTCCCCAGTCTCTTGTTCCAATATCCTATATTGATACTCGACTTCTTGCAGCAAGTAGCGGCAATAGGCAAACCTGTCCTCTGCACTATCGTCGATAATTAAGATTTTCACTGGTTCTTGTGTATCCATGCACTGCTGCAAGAAGTAGGAGTTCCAATATTTTAGATATTTTAGAAAAAATTCTCAAAAAATTCTTTAATTTTAGTTTGTTTGGGACGGGTTTCTCGATTTTTCATCTATAGTTCATGGCTGATTTATCTACCCATAAAACTAGGAAGCGTAGTGATCTCGAACCAATATTGGATAAATACCTCGATCGTTTCCTTGAGCTTGCTAAGATCTATCGGCTTGACAATATAACCATTTACCCCATGTTCATAACACACGTCAATATCTTTAGGATTAGAAGAGGTTGTAAAAATAATGACGGGAATCATTTTAAGAGTTGCGTCTTGCTTGATCTGCATCAACACATCCCGTCCGTCCATACCTGGTAAATTCAGATCGAGCAAAATCATCGCTGGGCGCGACGCTGAGGTTTGATTCGCGTAATCACCGACTTGAAGGAGATAGTTTAATGCATCTTCGCCATCTACGCAACGGTAGATGGAAGGATAAACTGAGGATTTGCGGACTATCCGTTTAAACGCTTCAAAATCTTCGTCACTGTCTTCGACGACTAATAGGCTATTATTCAACACTGGTTTCATAAAGTTGATTTGCTCGCGGTAAGGCAAAGTAGAAAGTACTCCCATTCCCATAGGTTGACTCCACCCATATTCTACCGTTGTGACGTTCAACTATCTTCTTCGCAATCGTTAACCCAGCCCCCGTACCGCCTCCATACTGATTTTTGCCGTGCAGTCGTTTGAAGATACGGAAGATTGTTTCAAGATACTGTTTTTTAATTCCGATGCCATTGTCGCGCACGTAAAACACGATTGGCGTCTCTCCATTGTGAGAGTTTTCTAACAAGCAGTTATTGGGCGTGTCAGCTTCATCTAAATAGCCAATTTCAACCCATTTTTGGGGACTGCTGTTGTACTTGATCCCATTGCTTATCAAGTTAGTGAAAACCTGATCAAGCTGAATGCGATCGCACCTCACAATCGGTAAAGGGCGAGGAATCCGAAACTCCACGTCCTTTGATTTCATACTCAGTTTCACCACTTCAGTTGCGTGTTGCACCACTTCGTTTGTGTCTGTCAGTTGCAAATTCAGTTCCACCCGTCCCACGCGGGAGAATTGCAGCAAAGACTCGATCAAGTCTTCCATGCGATTAGTTAAGCGCAACAGCGTTTGTAACTTCTCCAGTCCATCTTCTTCGAGAACATCAGCGTAGTCTTCGATCAAAAAACTGGCGTAGTTGTGAATACCCCGTAGGGGTTCCTTCAAGTCGTGAGAGGCGATATAAGCAAAAGCATCTAGTTCCGTATTGCTTCGTTCTAACTCCAAATTGAGTTTCGCCAATTCATCTGCCTTGCGCAAGACAATGCTGACAATTGCCCCCCGCAGTTCTAAAACTGCCTCAATTTCAGAAGCCTTCCAAGGTAAAGACCGTCCTTGCACCGTTTCTTGCCACAAAGCAAAGGATTTACGCGGCGATAGTCGCACGCTATGATCTTGCAGCACTTCCACAGGTTTATTGGGATTCCCTCCCCAATTCACAGTTTGAATCACTTCGGGACGAAACCACAAAATGTAGTTGTGCTTGACTTTTGAAATGGCTAATGCTATTAATCCACTAGCAACCTGTTTGAATTTTTCCGCTTCTGGAAAAATTTGGGGTAAAGCGTCTGTATATAAAAGATTGTCGCCGTCAATCTTCGCTCCCACCCAAGCGAGCAATTTTTGCAACTCGTCAGGTTCGGGAGTCTGACCGATGCACGTCCAGTCGTCATTCCAGCAAATCGCCACTCCAGTTGCGCTGACTATACCCAGCAAATCAGCTTCGGACTGGGCTAACGTCTCCACCAAATTTTCATGTTGGGGAATCAATTCTATGAATCTAGCCAGAATCGACTTTAAATTCATCTTGTAGTCATAGTCGTCATTGGCTTGTTTTGTCACTAAATCCAAGGACATAACTTGACCAATAAATTCACACGCTGTCCGCACTTCGTAACTCAGATATTTGGGCGATGTGTGGTGACAAGCGATCAATCCCCAAAGTTGTTTGTTTTTGACCAGAGAGATTGACATCGATGCACTTACACCCATATTGTGCAAGTACTCTATGTGGAGCGGCGACACGCTGCGTAAAACCGCTAGGCTTAAATCTGTAGGGCGTTGGGTAACAGGATGCAGTGATGGGACTAAAGCAGCAGGTTGATAATCGGTATCAGGAATCAAGCGCAACTTATTCAATCGGTAAAGTTGGTTTGCCTGTGTGGGGATATCTGAGGCAGGATAGCGTAAACCGAGATAGGGTGTCAACTCATCTTGTGCAGTTTCGGCTATGACGTGACCTGCACCCTGTGCGTCTAATTGATAGACCATGACACGATCAAATTCTGTTAGCTGCTGCACCTGTTGCACTGCAACTCGACACATTTCCTCAGTTGTTGATGCTGCTTGAATTTTACTAATCGCGCCTTTTACCAAATGATAAAACCCGAAGAAACTCACATTTTCTTGGCTTTGACTCGGTTCTAGTTCTAAAATAAGTATGCCATCAAAGCGATGTACAATTCCATCGAAAATCAGGTTTTTGCCCTGTTGATGCAGAACAATTTTCAACGGATTGACGCTTTCAAAATCTTTTGACAAACACTTGTCTATTGCGTTGAGTTGCTGGAAGTCGAGCAAGTCGTGCAATCGCGTATTTAACAAATCCTCTGGTTCGCGCCCCAGAAATTGAGCAGTATTGTTGCTAATCTGAATGATCGTTAGTTCCGGTTCAGTGAGAACGAACAGAAGACCATGAGGCTGGATGGAACCCGGTAGGTGAATTGGTTCCTTGTCGCAATTGGTTAAGTCAAGCGTATCTGGTGTGATCGTTTCGTTCTCGCTCATTCTAGGCAGCAAATTTTTGCTCTGCTTTCCAATTGTAGTGAAATTGTAGTGAAAATTCCAACAGAGTCAGCAGCGATTATGTATTGCTGGACAATACCGCAAGTGCATGAGTTTCTTGTGCTAACACCTATTAAAAAACACAAGGAAGAAGGAAAACTTTCCAAGCTTAACTGACCTTTAGCAAACAAGTAGGGACATGCATATAATACAAGTCATGTCAATGCATAAGTCCTAAACTTTCTTGCGCTTATCGAGCAATTGATTTTTTGGGTCATTAATGTTTTGGTAGTTCTTGGGTTTTGCATCGGAAACTAGACAAATCGGAGTCATCACTATGGAATCAGGTCAATATATCATTCTCCGTGACACCAGTCGTGTAGATTTAAGTGAGCCTTTCTCAGGACGCTCTTTCACTCTTGAAGCGAGTCGCACAGCGGAGGCACCCACTCCCCGCATTGACATTGAATCACTCGATACGCGAGATCTCTTCGATCTGCGGCGCGATCCTCAAGTTGTCAGTATTGCTCCACCTATGCCAGTTGCTCTGATTGAGCCAACTGCGAGTGAGGAAGCACAACAGACGCATGATCAGCTTGGAACAACGACGTGGGGAGTGAGTGTAACCGGTGCTGTCGATAGTCCTTTTACAGGTCAGGGCGTAACCGTAGCGGTTCTGGATACTGGCATCGACGCTAACCACGAAGCCTTTA
The DNA here is from genome assembly GCF_012912135.1 of Brasilonema bromeliae SPC951. Classification (GTDB taxonomy): domain Bacteria; phylum Cyanobacteriota; class Cyanobacteriia; order Cyanobacteriales; family Nostocaceae; genus Brasilonema; species Brasilonema bromeliae. Next base: position 14,782 of record NZ_QMEB01000094.1, read on the forward strand.
AAGGAGTTCAACTGATAGAGCAAGATTTCACAGGTGAAGGCAACGGGGATAAGAACGGACATGGTACCCATTGTGCTGGTACCATTTTTGGTCAGGTCGTTAACGGATACCGCTTCAGCATGGCACCAGGCGTACAACGTGCACTGATTGGTAAAGTGCTGGATGGGCAAGGGCGTGGAGGAACTGAGCAAATTTATCGAGCTATTCTGTGGGCTTTAGATCAGGGCGCACATATCATCTCCATGTCACTAGGTATGAATTTTCCAGCTCAGGTTGATGATCTTATCAAGGAGAAAAATTTTCCAGCACCTCTTGCTACCTCTAAAGCGCTAGAGAATTACCGGGCAAATGTTCGCTTGTTTGATAAGCTAGCTGATCTAGTCAATGCTCGGAATGCACTATTTCAACAAGGTACTGTGATTGTCGCAGCCGCCGGAAACGAAAGCAAGCGTAACATCGATCCGAACTACATATTATCCGTTGCCCCACCGGCGGCGGCTGATGGAATTATTTCGGTCGGAGCGCTTGAAACGCCAGGTGAACCTAATAACGCTTTGAAGGTTGCCTATTTTTCCAACACTGGTCCGAACGTTGCGGCTCCGGGTGTTAAGATTTACTCAGCTAAACCAGGAGGCGGCTATCGGTACCTTAACGGTACAAGCATGGCAACTCCTCACGTTGCAGGTATTGCAGCGCTCTGGGCTGAAAAACTGTTGAAACAGAATACCACTGTCAATCGGCTCGAACTCAGTTCTCGATTAATTGGTCAAGCCAAGAAAGACAGGTTAGCCGCTGGCTTCAATCCTCTGGATGTGGGTGCTGGTCTTGTACAGGCACCAGTCAATTGAATAGGTTGTTTTCACTTATAATTTCGAATCCGGGAAGAAACAATCAAAACACTGACCCCCTCCCTATTTCCGCTACACGGAAAATCGGTTAAGGTCTTGCTTTGATTGTCCGGGCATTCATCTCAACGCCTAAGCGGAACAGGACGCGTGAAGCTTCTGCCCGAACTAGCTAAATGACCAATGACTTCAATGGATACACCAATTTTATATATAGCAATTACCAATCATGGCTTTGGTCATGCTACCCGCGCAGCAGCTGTCGCCGCGACAATTCAAAAATTATGTCCAGAAGTCCTGCTGATCATAGTCAGCACTGCACCACGATGGTTGCTAGAGTGCTACATAGAAGGCGATTTTATTCATCGTCCCCGTGCGATGGATTTAGGTGTGGTGCAAGCAGATAGCTTGACAATGGATCAGGCTGCAACTCTAGAAAAGTTACTTGAGATTAAAAAAAATCAAAATTCTATTATTGCTTCTGAAGTCAATTTTATCCGCCAAAATCGCGTTAACCTTATCTTGGCAGATGTCCCCTTCCTCGCCTGTGAAATTGCCAAGGTAGCTAAAATACCCTGTTGGATGATGAGTAACTTTGGCTTTGACTTTATCTACCGAGATTGGGGTAGTGGCTTTACAGAGATTGCTGATTGGATAAGTGATTGTTACTCGAAGTGCGATCGCCTATTCCGTCTTCCTTTCCACGAACCCATGCAAGCCTTCAACAATATCACAGACGTCGGCTTAACAGGCGGTTCTCCTCGTTATACTCCCGAAGAAGTACGATCCACATGGGGAATCACAGCCCCAAAAGAAAAAACTATCTTACTCACCTTTGGTGGATTGGGTTTGCAGCAAATTCCCTACGAGAACCTGAAGCAATTTCCAGATTGGCAATTTATCACATTTGATCAGTCTGCCCCAGATTTGCCAAACTTAGTGTCAGCGACTGACCAAAAATACCGTCCAGTGGATTTTATGCCCATTTGTGGACGAGTTGTATCTAAACCCGGTTTCAGTACCTTTGCTGAAGCCACACGTTTGGACGTGCCGATTGTTTCAGTCACTCGTGATGACTTTGCGGAAGCTGCTTTTTTATTAGAAGGTATTAGCAATTACAATCAACATCAAATCCTCAAACCATCTGAGTTTTTCCAAGGAACTTGGGATTTTCTCAACCAACCACCCAATCAACCGAAGGAATCTCAACCGATTGCTAAGGATGGAAATGAAACTGTAGCCCATGCTGTGCTTAACTATTTACAGCGTTGAAAGCAGAAAGCCCCTATGATTCAAAAATCCCACGGCTTTTTATGTTCGCATAGCGTGCCGTAAGCATAGCTGAAGGTAGCGTTCATGCGTAGCTTGCCCGTAGGGCATAAGTTTCGTCGCAGCCGTGGGAGTGTCAAAAAGTCTTTAAGTATAGCAGTTCTCGTTCAGATGAACTACATACTCATCTGCGTCGAGAGTGCACAGCAGTTCCAAGACTTGTGGTCATAAACTACTAGTTAGCTTGCTGCATTTGTTGAGAGAACAGCACCCTGTTTTGTAAATCTCGCGAGAGGGTGAAAATAGTCGGCTTTGTCTGTCTGTCTGTTGTAAAGTCATAACGTCGCCCTACGTCACGCCCCAACCTTTGCATATACGTTTGTAAGTTAATAGCGCCGTCGCTTGTGCGTAAGGCTTTCGATGGGTTTTTAATGAGTTTGTTGAGTAGTCCTCTACCACCGAAAACAGCCGCCGCTACGTATTCAACACCTTTATTTAGGTGACGTTTGATGTGTGGTCTGCTTAAATACTTTTCGACGTACACCATCTGTCTTTCTGGTGGTAACGAAAGTATGTGCCTAAGCGTCGTACCAAACTCTTGGGCGTCATCTGCGCCGAAACCTATCAAACCACCATACCCACACGAGTTAGTTTTGTGGAACTCTCTCGGGTTGAAACTAGTTTCAACGGCGATAATGTCCGCTATCCACTCGCCAGGAATACCGAGTTTGTTAGCGGTAGTATTTATCGCTCGTCGGAAGGCAACGTTTTTATTAAGGTACGCGTAGCCGTGTGTATTGTCTATGTTCTCTTCGGGGTAAGCGACGTTTGGAACATACCCTTTTTTCCCAGGCACTTGGAAATTAAACGCCTGTTGTGTTGAATCTGGATAACCCGATTGGTTCTGATTTCCAACATTGTCGTTAAGCATGTATGAACTATTGCCCATTTTTGGGACGTTTTCACCATTTTTTTCTTGTATTTTTATGATGTTGAAGTTGTATTGCCAAGTGTTTGTCTTACCGATAGCTTTTCGAGCAACACTACTAGTTGTGTTTAAGCCAGCAAAAGACTCAATAGGATCTACACTGTCGTTTCCGTCGAAGGTGTTTCTTTTTGGTATTTTCCAGTGAAGATGCCCACCAGAGGAATGTTTAGTACTGCCGACTTGGCTTAAGTTTGCTTGCTGTGTTAGGCTTTGTGTTTCTTGTTCCGCAGCTTTTAGTTTCAGAGGGAATGTTTTCTTTAGTTGCGCTTGAGGTCTGTTTAAGCGGTAGGGAGTGTATTTCTCTGCTATCGTGTTGATTCTCATCTGAAGAAGCGTCGCCTGTTCCTCGTAACTCAGAACTAACTGTTGCAAAGCCCCGGTGTACTGTTGCGCTTGCTCTTTGGTTAGACCTTGAGACGGTATGTTGAACCCCTCAATCTTTAGCGCTTGTTGTACACTTTCGTCCTTTGAGTTTTGCACGAGCCATTCGACGCCATTGACGTTAATATCGGCGATATTTTGGCGAAGGCTGTTTAACTCTAGCTGTATCTGCTGTTGCTCTTTGATGTCGCCGGAATACTCGGAAGCAACACCAACTCCGTTTTTGATGAACTTCCAAGCAAAAGTACCTGTGCTTTGGTTAGAGAGCGTTTGTGTTTTTGCCTCGTTAACTAACTTGGCTTGTTGTATCTTAAGGATGTTGTCAGTAAGCTGTAAGTTGTGCTTTACAAGTTTTTGCGCTTCGTGAGGTGTGGAGTCTTGTAGTGTTGACGGGACTTGCAACCGTTTGCGCGCGAGCGCTAATTGTGTTCGTCGTTCTTGCGGTGTTATTTGTCCAGCTTCGACAGCTTGGTTAACTTGTGCAGCATAGTCATCGTATGTCATCTGTCCATCTGCTATGCCGGATAACAAACTACCAACACCACCATTATTTTGCGCGAAGTCTTGTGCTTGGGCACTAGTGGCTTGTTGTGGATTAATAGATTGACGTATCGCCGCGTTCGCCTGACTAAAGGTTTGTTGTGTGTTACCTAAAAGTTCCTGGTTTTGTTCTAGTCCATCAGCTAACGCCTGGTTAGCCACGTTAAACTTAGCTTGAATCTTATTCTGTAGGGTGTTGTTTTGCCCTAGTAATTCGAGTGGAGCCGCCATTACTTCTCTCCCTGTAATGAAAAGTAGTTGGTTGAAGTTAAACTGCCAGTTGGCGAGTACGTAGAAAATAACGAAAAACGATTTGGTGATGCTTTGAAGTACCTGCATTTGGCGGCTTACGCTTATTTTTGTGTAAATAAACTTTCGCGGAAATATTATCGGTAACTATTGTAAAGGATTATACGGCTTTTTCCTATACTAAGTAATCCACCGTGTTCTTCTTGCCACCACTTCTTAAAGTCAATGCCCTGAGTCCTTACGGACACCCTCTTGCAACGAGCAGGGGGTAAGCTTGTTTTAGGTAAAATAGGGAATGATTAGGGAATGAATAATCATTAATGCAAAAATGACTGACTACCAAAAGCTACTGAGGATTTCTACGACGGGCAAATCTTTGCATAACATTACCCGAAAAGTTGAAGATACAGTCGCTGAATCAGGTGTTCAAACTGGACTATGTGTTCTATTTTTGCGCCACACTTCAGCTAGTTTGCTGATTCAAGAAAATGCTGATCCAGATGTCTTGAAAGATTTAGCCAATTTTATGGCAAAACTCGTACCAGAATCAGCCCAGTACATCCACGATACTGAAGGCCCTGATGATATGCCAGCACATATCCGTACAGTTTTGACCCATACTTCAGAAATCATTCCCATCAATAAAGGTCATTTAGTACTAGGAACTTGGCAAGGAATTTATATTTGGGAACATAGACAAAGAAATCACGCAAGAGAACTGGTTATTCATATCTCTGGATCGTGAAAACAACCATAGGGAACAGGGAACAGGGAACAGGGAACAGGGAAGATAAATTGTACCTAGCTTCGCAAAAATCAGATAGAAATCCTATAGTTTCAAACTAATGACCAATGACCAATGACTAATGACTAATGACTAATGACCAATGACCAATGACTAATGACTAATGAGCAATGACTAATGAAAATAGCTGATTTCATCACCTGGTTTGAAAAATGGGCAAATCCGGCTTGGCAAGAAAGCTGGGATAATTGTGGCTGGCAAATAGAGCCAGGAGTTTTGCAAGAAAATGCACGGGTTTTGGTTTGTTTGACACCAACTTTGGCTGTGATGCAAGAAGCGATCGCCGTCCAAAATGCTGGTATCCCGGTGAATCTGATTTTTGCCCACCATCCTTTAATTTTCAGTCCCACCAAGTCCTTACGTCGTGGCGACGCCATCGGCGAAATGGCACGATTAGCATTTACCCATAATATTGGTATTTACAGTGCTCATACAAATTTCGACCAAGTTGAGGATGGAACTGCTGACGTTTTGGCTCAAATTCTAGAACTCAAGGAAGTCTCTCCTGTTGTACCCACTCAAGCAGGATTAGGATATGGGCGTGTTGGAAATTTAGACCAGTCCATAGCTTTAGGGGAGTTACTCACAATCATTCAAACTCGACTTACGCCTTCTCATCTGATTTCCTCTCCAGTGGTAGATTTAAAGCAGGCGATTTCCCGAGTTGCTGTTTTGGGTGGTTCAGGAGCCAGTTTTCTTTCAGCAGTTGTGAAAACAGGTGCTCAAGCCTACTTGACTTCTGACTGTAAGTTCCATCAGTTTCAGGAAAGCCGCGATCGCGGTGTGATTTTGATTGATGCGGGACATTACGCTACAGAACGTCCAGCGTGCGATCGCCTCGTGCAAAAGTTTCGGGATTTAAATCTAGATTGGGTACAGTTGAGTCAAACAGATGAGGATTTTAGATTACTTTATTAATTTTGATAAAATAGACTGATGGCAGCAAAAGTGTCAATAACTAGGGGTGTAAGGGGGTAAGGGTATAAGGGTGTAGGGGATGATGTAGTTCGTGGGGGTACCAAGCCACCCAACGGGAAAGCCACTCCCCCAAACTCCTGCACAGACGCTACTTTGAACGTGACGAGACCGCCAAGACGGGAGGTAGACTCACCAAAACACGCTCATACAACCAAATTGAAATTTTGGTGGGGGGTGTAATGCTGGTGTGTAAAGCGATAGGAATATAAATGCATTTTCCTTACACCCCTACACCCCTACACCCCTA